>NZ_JBNNSK010000014.1:0-86029 GCF_050277655.1 Peribacillus sp. NPDC097675
TTACAAGAAAAGACGGTTTTTTTGTATGCTTTTTTCAATAGAAAAAGGGCTGCCCTCAAAAGTCATTTTCCTGACTTTTGGGACAGCCCCTTTTTTGTTTTGTTTGACCGATATAGTAAGAGAAATGACCGATAAAAGCGGCATATAGACCGATATATTCCGCAATTTGACTGATAAAAAGTTCAAACAGACCGATAAAGCAAGAATTAACCTGGAAGACTACATTTATAATCTATAGCTCCCATTTTCTTACTCCAAATCAGTTTGTTTCCTCTATAATAAGAAGATGAATATCAAAATATTGGACGGTCTGTAAGTCTATAGAGAAGCTATACATAAATATCAAAAAGAAGGTGATTTGATTGAGGAAAGTGGAGAGAATTTTTAGCATTAATTCCTTGGTTAAGGAGTTATGGGAAAGCCAGCCGGATATGAGATTTTTTCAATTGTTGGATTGGATAGAATCTGAGTACTCCAAACAGAATGATAGATTAGAGCAACAGAACTTGTTCAAGCGAGATTCTTATCATGTGGAAGAGCCTTTTTCTTATATTGATTTATTTTACCTTGAGGATGATCAGTTGGAGAGCTTTCTAAAGCGTTTTGTTGAGGAGAATAAGACGAGACAAGTACTTGAGATGGGCCAGGCGAAAAAGGGAAGTCAATATTGGCTGCAGGAATATGTGAATAACAGGCAAGAGGAGTTGAACAACCTTATTTTGATGAGTTCGCCTTCCTTATTGACATTTCTTGATAAAGAACGGTCCATACAGTGGAAATCCCCATTACGGGAAACGGGCTATCAAGAGTATAGAAATGAATTTTTAGAGCTTGAAAATGTGAGGAAGGGTAGAAGGATAGAACTTGAGAAATATTGGCCAAGGATGGGACCCCAATGGGATGGATACGCTGCGGCGGTAGGGAAAAATGGCCAAAAAGGGTTCGTGCTAGTGGAAGCGAAAGCCCATGTCAAAGAAATGAAATCCTCGATACGGGCAAAGGACCTGGAAAGTAGATTTATGATAGAGAACACGATGAAGGAAACAATGGAGGCAATGGGATCCAGGGCTCCTATAGAAGTATGGCAAAATCGCTATTACCAGTTGGCCAACCGTTTGGCTTATTTATATATACTGAATGAGAAGATGGGGATTCCAACCTGGCTTGTCCTTGTGAATTTTCTAGATGATGGCACCCACATTCCTACTGGTTCTCTGGAATGGGTCGAACATTATCAAGAAGTCTTTAGTGAGATGGACATTAAATCTGAATTGAATCACTTATTTGATCGAATCGTCACGGTTTTTCCGAAAGGCCATTGAAAGGGAGGGAGAGCTTAAACCATGGCTCTCCTATTTTTATATATTGACAATAAAAGGAAGATTGCGTATATTATAATTAACCAGTGGTCAATAAGGAGGAAATCATGTCACCTAGAAAATCCGTAAAACAAGAATTAACACGAGATATGATCATGGATGCTGCCCGGAATCTCTTTGTGGCAAAAGGGTATCAGCATGTTTCCATGAGGCAGATTGCAAAAGAACTGGAGTATAGCCATGGCGCCCTTTATTACCATTTCAAGAATAAAGCGGAGTTGTTTTACGCGTTAGTGGAAGAACATTTCTCCATGCTTGATCAAAAGTTAGAGGATATAATGCATCAAGACATCCCCAATAGAGAAAAACTGGAGAACATTCTTTTGGGCTTCATTGAATTCGGGCTTACAAACCAAAATCATTATGAAATCATGTTCTTGATCAAGGATGAAGAAGTCCAAAACTTCATCAATCAAGGTCCACACAAAACCTATGAAAAATTCGCCCACATTATTTTTAGTTTATGTGACAACAAAGTCTCCATCCAGGATGTTTACAGCATTTTTTTATCATTGCATGGTTTTGTCACGCATTATTGCCGACATGTCACTACGTATGAGGAAGTAAAGGGTCTGGCTGAGTTGCACGTGAAATTTTTAATCAAATCGATCGAATGATTTTTTTTACGATATATTGACCAGTGGTTAATTAAAAGGGGGATGTCGAGTATGAAAAAAGCATTGGTAATAGGCGCTTCAGGTGGAATGGGGTATTCGGTCGTAAAGGAATTATCAAGCAGGGGAATTTCTGTGACGGCCTTCGCACGCACCCGTGATAAGCTGGAAAAGCTTTTTGGGAACGATCATAATGTGACCATCCATGCGGGAGACCTATTTAAGGTGGAGGATTTAGAAGAAGCAGCCCAAGGAGTCGATGTGATTTTTCAGGCGGCGAACATTCCCTATTCGGAGTGGGAAACGAAATTGCGAGAGATGATGTCCAATATTATGGAGGCGGCGAAAAGGAGTAAAGCGAAACTTGCGTTTGTCGATAATATTTATGCCTATGGACGCAGCACGGGGACAACCGTGAATGAGAAGTCCCCTAAAAATCCACACACGAAGAAAGGGAAGCTTCGTCTTCAGGTTGAAGAGCTGATCAAAACATCCAACGTTCCTGCACTGATTGCCCACTTCCCTGACTTTTATGGCCCCAATGCGGAAAGTTCGCTACTGAATTATACGCTTGTAAATGTCATCAAAAATAAGAAAGCAAGTTACGTGGGCGATCAAAGCATTGCCAGGGAATTCATATACACCCCGGATGGTGCAAAGGCCATCGTTGAATTGTCCCTTAACGAGCAAGCCTACGGACAGACTTGGAATATACCCGCACATGACGTGATTTCAGGAAAAGAGATCATCAAGACGATACGAGACATAACGGATTATCAAAAAGGCGTATCCACCGTTTCAAAGAAGATGATTCAATTTCTTGGCATATTCAACCCCCAGATGCGCGAAGCGGTCGAGATGTTTTATTTGAATGAAGAACCGGTTGTGTTGAGTGGTGAAAAATACGAAAAGCTTAT
This sequence comes from Peribacillus sp. NPDC097675, assembly GCF_050277655.1. Lineage (NCBI taxonomy): Bacteria > Bacillati > Bacillota > Bacilli > Caryophanales > Bacillaceae > Peribacillus > Peribacillus sp. NPDC097675. The sequence goes on from NZ_JBNNSK010000014.1 coordinate 2,911, forward strand.
AGGGCCACTGCCTCGGACTTCTTATCGTGAAGGGTTGACCGAGACGATGGAGTACATGAAGAAGCAGGCATAAAAAAAACACGGCGTTAAACGCCGTGCCGGTAATTCTTATAATCAACCTTTTCCAGCTTGGAATCCAGGATACTTGGTCATGCCGCCATCTGCATATAGCGTCATGCCTGTCACATAGCTTGATTCTTCGGAAGCCAGCCAAACAGCACATGCAGCGATTTGTTCTGGTTTTCCGATATAGCCCATCGGAATGAGGTCGATGACTTCTTGTGTCGCTTTTGGATCATTGAATTTCTCTGCGTTGATTGGTGTATCGATTGCTCCAGGAGAAATGTTATTCACGCGGATTCCTTTTGGTGCATATTCAAGAGCAAGCGTTTCAGTCATCATCTTGACGCCGCCTTTACTTGCTGCATAGTGAACGAAATGAGGCCAAGGAATTCTGTCATGAACGGAAGACATATTGATGACATTACCTTTGATATTATGTTCTAGCATATAGCTGATTGCTTCACGACTGGCTAAAAACATGCCCGTCAAGTTTACGTCGATGACTTTTTGCCAATCTTCCAGTGTCAGTTTTTCACTAGGCACTTCATTTTCAATGCCGGCGTTATTGATCATGACGTCGATGGTGCCGAATTTCTCCACGGCATATTCCATCAATTTCTTCACATCTTCTTCTTTTGTAACATCTCCTTTAATGGCTACGGCTTTTCCACCAGCCGCTTCAATGGTTTGGATGATTTCCTGATAGTCGCTGTCATCTTTAAGGTAATTTAAAACGACGCGCGCCTTTTCCTTTCCAAAACGTTCGGCCATAGCTTTTCCTAATCCTGTTGAAGCTCCGGTAATTACTACTACTTTGTTTTCTAAGTCTTTATACATGTATGTTCTCTCCCTTGTTTATTATTTATTCTTTTGTAAATCCGATCATGACGCCACCGGCGATGACAAAGACACAACCGATGATGACAAATATCATTTGTTTTTTTGATTTTTTCTCTCCTAGAAGGAAGATTCCTCCTAACGTGGAGATGACAATTCCCATTTGCGAGAATGAAAAGGCAATCGCGACGCCCACTTTCGGGTTAGCGAGCAGGAGACCGATATTCCCGGTCGCCCACATGATCCCGGTAAAGATATTACGTGCAGCATATTTGTTGAACGGTTTATGCTTGATGGATAATAGAAAGGCTGCGATAAACATCCCGATGGCTTGAGGCAGGATCGCTGACCAGCCATCAATGTCAAACCATCTGACGACGATGACATAAGTCACAAAACCGGCAGTCGAGATAATCAGGTAAACGATCCCTTTCTTCATGCTACCTTCATTTTTTCCTTTACTACCCTCATAGCTTGTCAGCAATACGCCGGCAATCAAGAAGATGATGGCAATCACGCCAAGGATGATCGTTGATGTAGTATTCCACTCTTTAAAGACGACAACCGCAAAAACCGTATTTCCTAAAATCTGTAGGCCGGTTGAAATGGGAACGGTTTTAGAAACTCCCATTTCCTTGACACTGTTGAACTGAAAGAGTTGTCCAAATGCCCAGCCAATTCCTGAAATGATACCGACAATCCAGATAAGTGCACTCCATTCAGGAGGATTGATGGTCGACATGACAATCGCAAATAATAAAGAACCGATGGTAATGCCCAGCGTTTGATTATAAGAATTGCCTCCAAGTTTTTCGGAAACAAGCACCAAGCTTCCCCAGGTCAATGCGGGGATAAGTGCATAAAGAAAACCTTCCACAAAATCCATCTCCTATGTTAAAAACATTTTTATTTTAATAAATAGTAGTTAATTAGTTAGCTCTTAATAATTTCCCCCTATTTTCAAAAATGAAAACATTTTTTTAATATATTAATTAAAAAATGTAAAATATTATTCCTAATTCAATTGGCTGAAAAATAAACCTGTTTATGGTACTTTTAATTAAATTAGAGAGGAGTGGGAGTATGACAACATTACAGGAATGGTTTGAAAAGGGGATTCCTGCAAAGGAATTTATAGAGACGATGAAAGTGAACAAGGAAGGTTTGCAATCCGTTTATGAACGGTTTTCCGTTTCAGAAGAAGATCGGGCATTTTTCCAAGAGGTAGAAGCGAAAGAGCTTCGTGCGATTGTCATTACCGAAGATTGGTGTGGCGACGCAATGATGAATATTCCGATTCTACTGAACATCGCAGAAGCAACGAATATTGAAACGCGCATGGTTTTACGAGATCAAAACCTTGAACTGATGGATCAATACTTAACGAACGGTACGGCGCGTTCGATTCCTATCTTTATCTTTATCGACAAGGAAGGAAAAGAAAAAGCGGTTTGGGGTCCAAGAGCTCCTAAGGTACAGGAGTTCGTAATGGAATTGCGCAAGGATCTGCCGGCCAAGGATGACGAACATTTTGAGGCGGCACAAAAAGAACTGTTTAAGAAAATAGGGCAATCTTATTCAGAAAATGAAGAGCTTTGGCATGAAGTGTACGTCAGCATTAAAGAAACATTGGCAAAGGCCTAAACAAAACCATCCCCTTTTTTTTTCGCGGGGATGGTTTTTTATCTTACAAAGTATGTGCCATATCTTCTTTCTTTTTAGTGGGTGGTGCGACCACCATCCCGAATACAGGAATGGCGGCTAAAGCGATGATGAGGGCGGACAACCCGAAAACGATGAACAGTGAGGACATTTTCAGCAACAGACCTGATACTGCCGTCCCGATTAAGAGAAATAGGATGAAAATGGGTGTGATAATGCCGTTTGTGCGGCCAATGAATTTTTCCTCGACGAGCTTAATCATCATGGTGCTTAAGAGGATTTGCATGAATGCCATCATGAAAGCTGTAATGAATCTCATTGAAGCTGTTAAAAGAAAGGAAGTGGACATCACCTCGATTACCGTAGAGAGAGCCAACAAGACGAATGTACCAACAAACGTCACCTTCACATGTAGCCGATTAACGAAAGTGGCTGCAAGGATTCCCCCTATGAGCATCCCAACCCCCGCAGTGGAGGTTAACCATTGCAAAGACTCTTTCGGCAATTGTAGCCTGTCAGTGATCAGGAAAACCTCGAGCGGTTGCACCAGGCCTGATCCGAGTCCCAGAAAACAGAAAATCACGGCAATTCTTTTTAAATGGTGGTTGCGGAGTACATAGTGAAAGCCTTCTTTAATTTCTATTAGGACCGTAGAGTGAACCTGCTCTTGCTTTGCGGCTTTCGGTAAAAACAGCGTGATGGCAGTGGATATACCGAATGTGACAATCAATAACGTAAGTGAAGCGGTAATGCCGAAGTTCGAGTAAACAGCCGTACCGATTACCGGTCCTAGAATCAAGAAGAGGGAACCTAGACTCTGTATGATACCGATTGCCGGGCCGACTTGATTCTCTTCTATGTGCCGTTTGAAGACCTTTGCGGAAGAAGGCTGTGAAAATTGGGAAACGATTGCTGATGCGAATGTGGCAAAGAAAACGGCTTCCCACATCCCGAATGAGATGAAGATGAGGATGATCATGATGGACGCCATGCTCAGTAGTCCGCCACTTATGATGGTTTTCCTCGGATCCAAACGGTCGGCAAACATTCCGCCTATGAACGAAAACAAGAAGATGGGAGCATATTCGATGACTGTGATAAGTGATATTGCGATGGGATCTTGATTCGTTTTTTCAATGATGTAAAACAAAACGGCCATATTTCGGATCCATATGCTGATTTGATCAAGCAAATCCGAACTTAAGATGATCCAAAAAATCTTATTATTCAATAATTGCTTCATTCGTACCCAGTCCCTTCTTTAATAATCTGACCGTTCGGTTTACAAACTTGCAAAAAAAAATGGTTCTAACCGAGGCAAACGAAAAAAGCATAGAGAGCGGAGATACATCCTTTCAGCTTAAACAGGCTAAGCGTGAAAGGGATTGTATGCTCCTCTTACTGTTTGGAGATGCCTTTTAAAAAGACATCCACGCTTTTATGATACAGTCTCCTGATCTCAGGAAAATCCATCTCATAATAAGCGGCATTTAACCCGGCGTGCATGCCAAAGAGAATGTACATAAGATCTTTAGGGTTATCTTCGATGAAGGCGCCTTCTTTTATCCCTTGATCTATTACGGCTTCATACGTGTCATAATACTGACTCCGATAAATCTCTAAAATATGGGCAAAAATTTCTGGGTCAGCCGTTTCGCTCCCGCCAAATTCTTCAGCAGCTCTGATTAAAGGACTCTGCAAGTCTTCAAGATAATGGTCTGCCAAGGCATATAACTTCTCTACACTCGTTCTGTAGTTATGTTGCTTGATGTTCCAGGCACGCTTCCACTCGTTGGCGTTATTCTCGACTATGTACAAAAACAGTTTTTCCTTGCTTTTGAAATGATAATAAATGCTGCCTTTACTGCTTTCGGAGACATTCGTGATGTCCTCCATCGAGGTAGCGGCGTATCCCTTTTGGGCAAACAATTTTTCTGCTTCTTTAGCTATCTTAAGCTTAGTGGGAGAGGGGGTACTTTGTTGATTCATGTCAGATAAGCCTCCAATATATAAACTGAACGTTCGGTCTATATTTAGGATATACGAATTACCTTTAATTGTAAATGCTGCATTTTCATTTTTCTTAATGAAAAAATGTCAGCGTGCACTAGGACTAAGCCTGAGCTCGCTGACACGGGTATGTTTTTTTCTTAGTAGTTAAATCAGGAACATCGCCACAATCGTGGTCACGAACAATCCAATGCATACCGGAAGCAGGTTTCGACGGGCCAGTTCGAAGGGGCTGACGTTGCAGATGGCCGCCGCTGGAATGAGTGCCCATGGAATTAAGGTACCGCCTCCCACCCAGATGGCCGTGATTTGCCCGAGTGCAGTCAGTGTCGCAGTGCCACTTCCAATCGCCGTTCCGAATAGATTTGCGACCGAACCGGCCAGGGAAATACCAGAAAACCCGGAACCATCCAATCCGGTGATGGCACCGATGCCTGTCAGGGTAACGGCGGCGATCTCTTTCGTCAATGGAACCGTGACAGCGAGTGCAGCGCCAAGATCGTTGACGATACCGAGCGAGGCTTTCGGTAAGTAGTCTCCAATGATCTTAGTAAAGCCCGAATCGCCCAGATAAAAGAAAGCAGCAATGGGGATGACCGGTCCGAAAACCTTGAAGCCGAATTGAAAACCTTGAATCAAGTAGCTCGTTGACTTTTCAAGACCGTGATGGCCATGGGCAACGAGAGATAAGATCAGCAAGATAAAAACCGCAGTCCCACCAACCAATGCTGTCGCCTCTCCGCCTTGTAGTTTTAAAACCGAGAGTGCGACAACATCCAGTAAAAAGGCCAATGGGATGAATAAGGCGAAAAACTTCTTTTGTCCCATCGTCAGTAATTCTTCATTCATTTCATCATCGTCCTGGTTGCTTTCTTCTTGTTCCGGAGGCAGGATTCGTCCAAGCCGGATATCACGTTTTAAAAAGAGGAATGCGGAAACCGTGGTCACGACGCCCATTGTAATGACGAGCGGGATACTGGCTGAGATGACGTCACCGACTGGAAGCGAAGCGGCATCGGCCGTCAGTTTGGGTGCCGCCTGAATGACAAAATCGCCCGAAAGAGCGATGCCATGACCGAATAAATTCATCGCCATCGCCACGCCAAGTGCCGGTAGCCCAGCCCGTAATGCGACCGGAAGCAGCACGGCCCCAAGTAAAGCGACTGCAGGAGAAGGCCAGAAAAACCAGGAAATGCCCACCATTACGATTCCAATGATCCAAAAGGCGAGCGTGGGGTTTTTTATGAACCTAGCAAAAGGGGTAATCATGACATCATTGATACCGGATTTCGTCAAGACCGTGCTCATGGCAACAATGATGGAGATAATCAAAATGGTCGACATTAATTCTGTAATGGCAAAAGTAAAACTATTGAACACTCCGCTGATGGAGGAAGCCAAACTGCCTGTAGAGACAAGCGCCAAAATGAAGATGCCAACGATGCAAATGAGGGTGGTATCCCGACGCTTTACCATAAACCCAATGATCAATACGATGAATAATACATAAATCCAATGGAGAGCCGTCAATCCCATGCCATAATCCATCTCCCTCATAATCTTCCTCATACAGATTATGAAGGGGAGCCCAATTTGTGAGTTGTTTTAAAAAAGTCATAAATTGGACTTGTGGGTTAGCTGTCCAAGCCATTGTTGAAAAAATGACAAGAATGGAGAACATTCAAATGAAAGAAAATTGGAAACACATGATAAAATAAATAGAGGGTATTAATAATTGCACCTAAGGGTGAATATAAAGAGGAAGTGCATAGAAAAAAGGCAGGAGAGCTTCATTCAAAGCGTTCCCACCTTCTTTAGAGTTAAAAATTATAATACTGACGTAGTAAATAGGCTAGGTACTTGCAATGTGGATGAGCATGAAGGTTCTCCAGTAATCCTTTTATGATGGCCGGTCCGAAAGTTTGTTCAACCAGTTGCTCCTTAAGAAGAAGTAAGGATTCTTTTTCAATGGATTCTTCGATTTCCTCCATCTTATTTTCCATAAGATCGAGTAGCTGCTCCTTTGTCATTTCTTCGCACATGACTGGACTGATTATTTCCGTCAATTCTTGTGAAATGAAAGGAATGGTCGTATGTCTTGCCAGTATATCTGTTTTTTCTACAAGGGATTGTGAGAGTCGGACTAAATCCAAGGGTATATTATAGAATAAAAATAAAACAGAGTATTGTTGCAAAAACCCTTTTATACAGTAAGTTAAATCATATTTCGTTTGGATGATATCGTTCCCGTACAGCCGCTCGACCAACGAAAGAATATTCTTTTCATTAATTCTTTCATAGTATTGGATTTTTTTTATGAGCTCTTCATTTAAGGATTGTGCTTGTTCTTTAAAAATGATTTTAGCGAAGTCTGAATGGTTTAGATAAGATTTAAATGAGGTGTAGTAGAATTCATATAAAAGGTCTTCGTCTGCTGTATTTTTGACTACATGGTCAATATCCGAAATGAGTTGCATCATAAAATAATCGACCAGTGCTATAATCAATTCATCTTTTGATTTGAACGATAAATAAAAGGCACCCTTTGAAATGCCGCAATGATCGGTGATCTGTTGGACGGAGGTGGCGTTAAACCCTTGTTTTGCAAAGAGTTCAATTGCCGTTTCCATTATTAATTCCTTTTTAATCATTTCATTCGCTCCTAGGTCATATTGTTGACAAATGACTAATTAGTCATTAGTATAAGTAAATATGTTTGATAAGTCAATTAAGGGTAGGTGTAAAGGTGAGAGGTTTAGTCAATTTTGTTCTAAGGAATAAACTAGCAGTGTGGTTACTCACAATTATTATTACGGTATCTGGTATTTATTCTGGTACACAAATGAAAACGGAGACAATCCCAGATATTACAATTCCCTATTTAACAGTGATGGGGGTATATCCTGGCGCAACTCCAGAGAAAGTGATGGATGAGGTCTCGATACCATTAGAGGAAGCGGTTGAGGGGCTTGAGGACGTGAAAGCCGTTTATTCCAATTCATATTCCAACATGGCCAATCTTCAAGTGGAATACGAATATGGAATTGATATGGATGAGGCGAAGCGTGCTCTAGAATCGGCAGTTGACGGAGTAAAGTTACCGGAGAACGCGGAAGAGCCGACAATTACAGCCATTAGCTTAAACATGATGCCTGTTGTGGCACTGAGTGTAAGCAGTACAAAAGAAGATATTGTTGAATTAACGTCAACCGTTGAAGACAGTTTAATTCCGAAAATCGAGAAAATCGATGGAGTTGCTTCGGCCACTACCACTGGCCAGCATATAGAAGAAGTTGAATTAACGTATGACGAAGCGAAAATGGCTAAACTGGACCTTACGGAAGATAAGGTAAAGGAAATGATTCAGGCAAGTGATTTAGCTGTTTCATTAGGCCTTTACGAATTTGAAGAAGGGGAACAGGCCGTTTCAGTAGACGGTAAGTTCATGACACTTAAAGAATTGAAGGGAATGCTTATTCCTGTAACACCATCAGCTAGCAACCCAGTACCATTTGTGAAACTTAGCGATATTGCTAAAGTGGAGCTAGTTGGGAAAGAAGAATCGGTATCACGTACGAACGGTGAAAATGCAATTGCCATTCAAATTGTCAAAGGGCAGGAAGCGAACACAGTTGACGTGGTTAACGATGTGAAAGATCTAATTAAAGAGGAAGAGAAAAAAATCGATGGCCTTGTTGTCGATGTCAGTCTTGACCAAGGGGAACCCATTGAGAAATCCGTTTCGACGATGATAGAAAAAGCGTTATTCGGCGGTTTAATTGCGATATTAATCATCCTTTTATTCTTGCGGGATATTAAATCGACGATCATATCGATCATTTCGATTCCTGTTTCAATCTTTATGGCCTTCCTAATCTTACATGGTTTAGGAATCACCTTGAATATCATGACATTGGGTGCGATAACGGTTGCCATCGGGCGTGTAATCGATGACTCGATCGTTGTTGTAGAAAATATATATCGACGCATGCATTTAAAAGATGAAAAGTTAACGGGGCGTGCATTGGTGCGCGAAGCGACAATCGAAATGTTCAAACCAATCATGTCATCAACTTTAGTAACGGTTGCGGTATTCGCTCCGCTTATCTTCGTTGGCGGTATGGTAGGCGAACTGTTCACGCCGTTCGCATTAACCATGACATTTGCCCTTTTGGCTTCGTTAGTCGTCGCCATAACGATTGTTCCGGCATTATCTCACTTCCTGTTTAAGAAAAAGTTATACGGTGAGAAGACCGAAAGCAATCATAAAGAGGCTGGTAAATTAGCCAATGGATACAAACGTGTTCTTAGATGGACATTGAACCATAAAGTGATCACATCCATCATATCCGTGGTTCTTTTAGCCGGCAGTTTGGCCTTAACGCCATTAATCGGTTTTAGTTTCCTAGGTAGCGAAGAAGATAAAGTGATGTACTTAACCTACACGCCAGAACCTGGGGAGCTTAAGGACGAAACATTAGCGAACCTAGAAGTGGTGGAAGATAAGTTATTAAAACGTGACGACATTGATATTGTTCAGTTATCCGTAACAGAGAATGGTAATTCCATGGCCGCCATGATGGGTGGGGGCGGAAGCGGTGCTCTCATGTACCTAATCTTTGACCCAGACATGGAAAACTTCCCGGAAGTACGAGAAGAGATTGAAGAATATGTCTTCAACATTGGCCAATCAGGCGAATGGAAGAGCCAGAACTTCTCGTCTATGTCTGTGGCGAGTGATGAAGTCAGCTACACGTTCTACAGTGAAGATTTAGGTAAATTAAATGACGCTGTAAAAACAGTAGAAGGCGTTATGAAGAAAAATGACGGCTTAAAAGACGTTTCTTCTAGTACAGAGGATGCCTATGTTGAATATACATTCAAAGTAGAACAAGATGAATTATTGAAGTATGGATTAACCACAGCCCAAATCGTCGGGATGTTAAGCCCTTCTACTAAACAAGAAGTTTTAACAACCATCGAAAAAGACGGTGAGGCAGTAGAAGTCATCGTTCAGCAAGATCAAGATGAACAGCCAAAATCAATTGATGATATGTTAGCCCAAAAAGTGCCGACAGCAACAGGCACGACGATGAAACTATCTGATTTGGTCACGGTTAAAAAAGGAACCACATTGAATACATTGGCCCGTAGTAAAGGTGAATACTACGCTACTGTTTCAGGAACAATCACAGATAAAGATATTTCAAAGACTACTTCTGAAGTAGATAAAGCCATTGATAAATTAGACTTACCAAAAGGCGTGACAATCGATGTAGCTGGTGTAGCCGCGGATATGTCAGAAACATTTACCCAACTTGGTTTAGCCATGATTGCGGCAATCGCAATCGTGTACTTCATCCTTGTAGTCACATTCCGTGAGGGTGTCGCACCATTTGCTATCCTGTTCTCCTTACCGTTTACGGTCATTGGTTCGTTTGTAGGTTTACTAATTGCTGGTGAAACGATCTCGGTATCAGTCATGATGGGACTTCTCATGTTAATCGGTATCGTTGTAACAAATGCCATCGTATTAGTAGACCGGATTATTCATATGGAACGTGATGGTATGAATATGCGCGAAGCCATTCTTGAAGCTGGCGCAACACGACTCCGTCCAATCCTTATGACGGCCATTGCAACCATCGGAGCACTAATGCCATTAGCACTTGGCTCAGGCGGCGGCGGTTTAATATCCAAAGGTCTTGGTATTACAGTAATTGGTGGATTGGCAAGTTCAACATTATTAACATTGCTTATCGTACCAATCGTTTACGAAGTATTATCAAAACTTTTCAAGAAAAAACGCAATGAAATAGACGAAAACTAACCAAAAGCCCTGCAGGATGATCATCATCCTGCAGGGCTTTTTTGTGGATATATATGACACTCCCGTTACTCACAGGAGCATCGGGTGCTTTGTTAGAGATGCTGAGAGTAGGTTAAGAATATCTAAAATTAACCACAATCATAAAAGCATTTTATGTTTCTTGAAAAGCGAGTTAGATATGGCACTTGTTATATTAATGAGGCTCATGATCATCATAGATAAGTCTTTAGAATTAAAGTCTCCACTAAATTACGATTGTTCAGGGCGAAGTACCATCCTTGTGAAGGTGCTTTTTATTTTGCGCAAGAGAGATAAACGTCATGAAAAATAGGATAGCCGGGAACAGTAATAATATAGGCATAAAACCATATTATGCCTAATGGTGAACGCTTTCAAAATAAAAAGAATTAGTTCCTTTATTTTCAACAATACATCGAGTATTCTTAATGGATATAAACCTAGGATAAAAGAGGGATAATTCGTGAAACACCTATACAGTGAAATCATACAATTTAGGGGTAAGCATTATGATTTTGGTTACATGCAAGGGGAGATCTTCAAGGATTCCCTGACCCTTAAAAATCGTGAAGATCAGTGGAAAGTAAGGCAGCCACGGTTTACGGTTGAAGAGGGAGAGGTCAAAAAAGCGATTACTTCATTCGCGCCGGGTATATGGGAAGAAATACTCGGGATTCAAGAAGCATTAAAATGGCCGATGGAACGTGTCCTTCAGGAGTTCGGGGGCTATAGATTGGATTATGTTCAATCAGGTTGTTCGATCATGACCGGAGATTCGTATATGGTTCGTAATTACGATTACCATCCAAAGACCTATGAAGGCCGCTATGTCCTATTCCAGCCAACCGAGCAAGGATATGCCAGCATCGGACCGAGCCAACGGGGCACGGGCCGGATGGACGGGATGAATGAAAAAGGGCTAACGATCGGGTATAACTTCATGAATCGGAAAAAGCCGGGAGATGGATTCATTTGCTGCATGATTGGCAGACTAATTTTGGAGTCTTGCGCGAATGTCGAGGAAGCTGTAGCGATGTTGAAGGAAATTCCTCATCGTCATTCATTCACGTACGTCGTCTATGATGGAAGTGGGAAGACCTATATCATCGAAACGTCCCCAAGAAATGTGGAAGTCCGGACTGCGACGGCCTGTACGAACCATTTTGAGATCCTGAAGCATGAAAATCGTCACCATCTTGTCGATTCTAAACGCCGATTGGCCACTATCCACCAACAACAAGAGAGCATTTCAGATGCATACGAAGCATTTCGTTTGTTTAACGACACCAATCAGGGCGTTTTTTCAGAGTTATATAGCAGCTGGGCAGGTACGATTCATACGTCCGCCTATCTGCCGGACGAAATGAAAGCTTGGATTGCGCTTGGTGGCAATCAAGAGCCTACGGTTTTGGATTTTGCAAAGTGGCTAGCGGGAGAAGATATAAAACAAGAAAGAATTATGGGTGTGATTGATACAACCATCCCATTTGTACATATGGATGAAGGGGCGAATTGGTTCCGTGAGTAAGAAGGGAAGCTCAATCATTGATTGGGCTTCTTTCTGATTTGTGAATGTTTATTGAGTGTATTTTTACATAACAGGGGATAATAGGAAAAAGTCAGCAGCTATAATTCTTAGATTACCTAAACGAGCATAGAAATGAGTTAGTGCTGTTTTGGAAAACGTTGTATGATAAACTATTTTTAACTTGTTTGTATTCAGGTGGTAAATGAAAAAGAATCTGCGAAATAGGGAATAGGTGAAAGTATGGAAACAAAAAAGGTATTACCTGTTCTATTTTTAGTGATGTTTTTGGTCATGGTCGGTTTTGGCATCATCATTCCCGTTATGCCTTTCCTGGCTGAAAAGGTTGGGGGCAGTCCGACAGAATTAGGACTGTTAATGGCGGTCTATTCGTTCATGCAATTGATATTTGCGCCAATGTGGGGCCGGATATCTGACCGGATTGGCCGTAAGCCGGTGATGATGATCGGTATCGCAGGCTTGGCTGTTTCTTTTTTCATCATGGCATCGGCGGATTCTTTACTCGTCCTATTCATTGCCAGGATCATCGGAGGCGCCTTATCATCAGCCAATATGCCAACTGCCATGGCATATGTAGCTGACATTACGACGCCCGAAGAACGGGGAAAAGGAATGGGTATCATTGGGGCCGCTACAGGTCTTGGTTTTATCTTTGGTCCTGCCATCGGGGGCATATTCTCGGAAACGAGTTTGAATATGCCATTTTATATTGCCGGGATTTCTTCCATCATTACGCTTTTATTAGTCATGGTATTACTGAAAGAGTCACTCACTGAAGAAAACAGATCGCATCGTACGGAAAAAAAGGCATCTATGTGGAAATCCTTTAAAGGGCCCATGAGCATCATGTTTATCCTTCAGTTGATCATTACACTTTCCATGGCAGGATTAGAGACGACGTTTGCCTATTTTGCAGCGCAAAAGGCCAATATCAGTCTTGTTCAATTAGGTTATATCTTTATGATCATGGGTTTCGGTAGTGCGATTGTTCAAGGTGGATTAATCGGTCCGATGACCAAGAAATTTGGGGAAGGGAACGTCATTCGAATCGGGATTGTTGTCTCGGCGATTGGATTTGTGCTTATCCTGTTCTCGACTAACTTCTGGACATCGGCGATTTTCCTGACGATATTCGGATTGGGTAACGGTGTCATCCGTCCCGCCATTTCGGCACTGGTGACAAAAAATGCAACCACAGGACATGGTGGTGTCACGGGGTTGCTATCTTCCTTCGATTCTTTCGGCAGGATTGCGGGTCCTCCAATAGGTGGCTGGTTGTTCTCCATCTCCATCGGTTTACCTTTTATATCCGGTGCGATCCTATCGCTGTTTGCATTGGCGCTATATCAGGTTTTCCATGCTCGGAAACAACCGGTGGAAGCAACTATGTAAAGTCATCTCAGAAAAGTTCAGGCCTTTCCAAGGTCTGGACTTTTTTGTTTTCACGATTCTTTTTGCTAGAGGATAAATCCGCTATATACCATGCCAAAGTTGATGACCAGATGAAACAGCATACTCGGATACATGCTGTTTGTTTTAAGCGTGATTACTGCATAAATGACTCCTGCAACAGAGATCAATAAACTGAAAGACATAGATAAACCGATGGCTAGATGGAGAAGTCCAAAACCGATACTCGTTACGATCATGGCATAACCTGTGGATGTGATTTCCTTAAGGGCCGAAAGCATGATTCCTCTCCAAATCACTTCCTCAAAAACTGCATTAATCAGTGAAAAAAATAAACAGAATAATAATAGCGACTGGATATCCTCTACATCCTTTCGAACAATCAAAAACGAATAGACCATTACATTTATGAAGATTCCAATCAACCAAAACCAAAGTATATTAAGTGTATGAAACGGGAAAATGATGGGGTTATTCCAATCAGGTTTTTCATTATACCAAGAAACTTTCTTTTTGAAGATTCGGTGGTTGAAGACTAGCCCTATAATGATAAAAATAAGAAAGAGACGGTTAAGAATAATCTTTGTTTCCTTTGAAATGTCAGCCATTTCAGTGATATGGTTAGAAACCATGAAAATCAGAAAACCGATCAAAAACGATAACAGTAGCGAAGTGAGAAATCGTTTTTCTTTATTAATCCATAATAAAATCGCTAATCCGATAAATACAAAAGTCGTAAAAACGCCTTGTTGATAGGAAATAGAAGCAATTCCCGTGAAAAATAGAAGCGCAAGAACAAGTAACATGAATAATCCTCCTTTCCAAATCGTGCGAACTGATAATATTAAAAGAAGTCTGGTTATATTTTTATATAATCTTACAGTAAGTGGAAAAAATCGTAAATTCTAAATGGCTTTATGATATACGTAATCTACTAATTAATGTAATTAAATGGTAAGATACTTGTAAAATATAGGTGAAAATCATCAAGGGTCTGGAGATCAACTATTCAGTTGGATACATAAAGAGGATTTATTCAACACCATATAAATTGGTGTTAACTATTCTACTAGATAAAAAAAACATGAATGAAGGGGAATGACTATGATTATCACTCCATCCAAAAAAATCGGAAAATTCGAAACAGGAATCTTTTCGGAGCTGGCGAGCCGGAAACAAAAGGCGATGAAGGCGGGCAGGGATGTCATAGATTTGAGTGTCGGAAGTCCGGACATGCCTCCTCCTGAATTTGTAAGAGATACACTGGCGAGATATGCAAAAGACCCGACTGCATATGGGTATACATTGAAGGGCATACCAGAGTTCCATAATGCTGTTTGTTCCTTTTATCAGCAGCGTTACGGGGTGGAATTAGAACCGGAAAGGGAAGTTCTGCAGCTGATGGGATCTCAGGATGGTCTAGCACATTTAGCAACTGCGATGATTGATCCCGGTGACTATGTGCTAGTGCCAGATCCGGGTTATCCCATTTATGAAGCAAGCGTAAAACTCGCGGGTGGAGAGATGTATCCGATGCCGCTTACGGAAGAGAATCATTTCCTGCCTCAGCTGAATAATATTCCGGTGGATATCTTGGACAAGACGAAAATGATGATTCTCAGTTATCCAGGAAATCCGGTTACGGCCCTTGCAGATGAATCCTTTTTTACCGAGGTTGTCTCCTTTGCAAAAAGGAACGAAATTCTGGTGGTCCATGATTTTGCCTATTCAGAGCTGATTTTCGATGATCATCTCCAAATTAGTTTTCTATCAATTCCGGGTGCGAGGGAGATTGGAATAGAATTCAATTCGCTTTCAAAAACATTCAACATGGCTGGGTGCCGCATCGGATATGCAGTAGGAAATCAGGATGCCTTGAACATTCTCGGGACAATGAAGTCCCATATCGACTATGGGGTCTTTTATCCTATTCAAAAAGCGGCCGAAATGGCACTTACATCGAACCTATCACAGTTGTCTGATCAGGTGAAAGTGTACGAGGCCCGTCGTGATGCCTTGATATCAGGGCTGGCAAAAGGCGGCTGGCACGTGCCCAAAACCGTTGCGACGATGTTTATTTGGGCGCGTATTCCTGATGGATGGAAGTCACGCGATTTCGCCTATCAACTAATCGAAAAAGCCGGGGTTACGGTCGTCCCAGGAGATGCGTTTGGAAAACAGGGTGAAGGGTTCGTTCGAATGGCATTGGTTCAGCCGGTAGAGAGATTGACTGAAGCGGCAGAACGGATAGGGGCGTTTCTAGTATCTAATTCAAATAAAGTCTGATTTTTATAAAAAGGAAGGTTATCAAGAGGCAGCTGTTCAACTAACAGTCATAAAAGGAGAATGGCAATGGATAAATCACAATTATCTTTACGTTTTAAAAATTTTGCTGAATTGGAGTGTAAGGATTCAAGTAAATTATATGAATTCTTATCTGTGAATGTATCTGAAGATGATGAATTGCTAGAATTATGCTCGGAAATTCCAAGTGGACAACCTGTGCCTAATCTATTATTAGGAGCTGTTCATTATCTCTTATTAAAAGGTGAAGAACATTGCTTAAGGGAGTATTATCCGAGTATTAATAAACAGGCAAGAAATATTGATGATGAAACATTTGTTTATTTTAAGGGGTTTTGCAAGTCTTTTAGAGAAGAAATTGTTACACTCTTAAAAAGCAAGTTGGTTCAGACAAACGAAGTCAGGCGTTGTGGTTATCTCTATCCAGTTTTTTCATACATTTATAGTAGAGTAGAAAAGCCTTTAGCTCTTATTGAAATTGGAACTAGTGCTGGACTTCAACTTTTATGGGACAAGTATAGGTATTCATATGGAACTGACGTAACGTATGGTGATGAAGATTCTAGTGTCCAGATAATATCTGAATTTAAAGGAGAAAATCCTCCCCCATTTCTTTCTGACATTCCTCCCGTAGCATCAAAAGTGGGAGTGGATCTGCATATAAATGACCTAAGAAATTCAGAAGACTATTTATGGCTTAAATCATTAATTTGGCCAGAACACCAAGATAGAATGGAGTTATTTGAGAGTGCTGTTAGGTGCTTCAAGGAGAACCCAGTCGAACTCATTGAAGGAGATGGGGTAGCCTTACTTACTGGACTTGTCGATACAATTCCTGAGGATTCGGTTATTTGTATTTTCCATACGCACGTTGCCAATCAAATGTCAGAGGATATAAAGTATACACTCTTAGAGAAAATCAAAAAAATTGGAAGTCAAAGAGATATTTTTCATATATATAATAATATGTGGGATAGAAAACTACACCTTGATTATTTTATGGATGGTTTGAAATATAATGAAACTGTTGGAGACACTGATGGCCATGGAAGGTGGTTTGAGTGGGATATTCAATAATATCAATTTGATAAGCACAATAAATTAGAAAAGCCTCACGGGTTCACAGGCAGTTTGCTGGCGTGGAACCCGTCGGCAATCATACCTATCGTAAAACGTTTGGATACTGGTTTTATAAGGCCACAAAGGATATGGCGATGTTGCAACGAATCTTGCATTATTCTCATCCTTCCGTTACCCTGCGTTATATCGGAATTACCGAAGAAGAAACGAATATCGTTTTAAAATCCTTTAGTGTATTTCACTAAGACACTGATTTGGCAATTAACTTCGTTGAAATAAGGACCGTATATAAGTAAAAGGGAGAGAGTTATGGATAAGCTTTTACAAAAAATCATAAATTGGGTCAGTATGACTGATGAGCAGATTGTTATTGGCATTTCAGGACATGGTGCTGCTGGAAAAACAACGTTTGCAAATAGACTCGTAAGCCTACTAAATCAGAATGAAGTAAATTATATCAATGCAGATCCATATATTGTTAATTCAAATATACGAAAGCATGCAATGATTGACTATACATATCAAAATGAAAATCATCGTTATAAAGTGACGGCTTGCCATCCATCAGCGCATCATTTGCCTTCTTTAGAAAGAGATGTCCAGATGGTTAGAGATGGTTTAGATTTATATACGATAGATACGCATTATATGAAAAGTGAGTTGATTTCTTCAAAAAACAAAGTAACGGTTATAGAAGGAATGAGTGTCGCATTTATTAATCCAGATTTATTTGATTTAAAAATTTACTTCTATACAGATGGTGAAACGGAATTAATGAGAAGATCGAGCCGTGATATCATTGAAAGGGGAACCAATATCAATTATTTAAGGCAATCCCATGAAGAACGTCGGATTCAGTACGAACTCTTTATGCATCCGTACAGCCAGCGTTTTGATATTATTTTCAAAAC
Organism: Peribacillus sp. NPDC097675; assembly: GCF_050277655.1. NCBI lineage: Bacteria > Bacillati > Bacillota > Bacilli > Caryophanales > Bacillaceae > Peribacillus > Peribacillus sp. NPDC097675. The sequence continues at coordinate 20,582 of NZ_JBNNSK010000014.1, forward strand.
TTCTGATGAAGCAATATGTCTAGAAAAAAATACATTTGAATTTTAATGTAGCTTACATAAACCTCATTTATTTGAGACCTCAAAAAAGAGTTTTTTTACTTCAACTAACATCGATAAGGTACACTTAAAAGTAATGATATTTATGCACCATAGAGAAAAACAACTAGAATACGAAGAATGATAAGGATGTTGCTATATGAAAATTTCAATTAAAGATTACATGAGCATAATGATTCACCAAACCGATTTAACATTAACACGTTATATCAAAGCTAAGTTAGCACCCTTAAATATTGCGCCTGAACAGAACTTAATTTTGTTACTTCTTTGGGGAAAAGATGGCCGGAGTCAAAATGAAATTGCAAAGAGTCTGCTTAAAGATAAAACAAATATCACCCGTATGTTAGATAATCTAGAAAAAAAAGAATTGATTACCAGACGTGTTAATGAAAGTGATAGTCGATCTTATAACGTGTACCTCACTGAAAAAGGCATAAAATTAGGTGAAGAAGTGTATCCTATTACGGAAGAATTCAATCGTATTGTGTGTTCTGGAATTACTAGTGAAGAATTACAAATAGCGAATAAAGTTCTTTTGAAAATCCAAAAAAATATAGAGTCGAATACCAAGTAAAATGTACCAAGTAAAATGGGTTGCAAAGAACAACGAACTCCTTTATTATATAAATCATCAACATTTAGTTGCTATAGCAACTAAATGTTGAATTTATGGAGGTGTTTATATTGGAAGGACTCGGTCTTTTAATTATACGAGTAATTGTTGGTCTATATTTTGCTGCACACGGAACACAAAAAGCATTTGGATGGTTTGGTGGTGGCGGACCTGCAGGAACAGGCGCATTTTTCGAACAAATTGGTATAAAACCAGGCAAACCGATGGCTGTATTAGCTGGGTTAGGTGAATTGCTTGGAGGAGTACTTTTCTTATTGGGACTCCTTACCCCTTTAGCTGCCCTATTTATCATTATTCCGATGATTATAGCTATTAAAACCGTTCATGGAAAAAATGGTTTGTTTTCTGATAAAGGCGGAATTGAATATAACTTGGTATTGATTGCTGTTGCATTAGGAATAGCTTTGTCAGGTGCAGGATCTATATCACTAGATGCTCTCTATGATATCAAGTTTTGGTAATTGTACCCAGGTACCTTGGTAACATGCTTCAACTTACCGGTTTATGAATTCTTAAATTTTGAAGCCATTTATATCGTTGCCATACACTTTAGAGAGGCTTGCCATACATTTGCCATACGATCCTAATAGCGTATGGCAAATGTATGGTACCAGTAAAATGGCTTTAAAGCACATGGAAAAAAAGAATGTACTGGAGAATAACCCTCCGTTGCTTTAAGGTAAAATAGAGTTTTACCTATTCTAATTAACGGAAAGTATTGCATAAGAAAACCAGAAATCAAGGTATACGTGTTTTAATTTCCATACCTAATCGAAGAAAAGACCGTTCATACACGTGAACGGTCTTTTCTTGTTTTTATTTTTTTGCCCATTTCTTTGGGACTAAATAAGCCAATGATGCAGCCAGTGTCGCAATCAATAAAGTGGGGATTTGTGAAGGGGCACCAAACGTTACTTCTTGTGAAAGAGAGTGGCTCATGTCTCGTGCATTGATTGATTCAGGAGTATATGTAGCGGTAAGTAGTATTCCAGCTAAAATTTGCAATAAGTTAAATAGCAATAAGAAACTCAAAATGAATAGCAAATATTTTTTCATGGTTCACCTCCTCTTGTATATACGACCTGTATTCTAAAAAGTTCCAAAAAATGCTTTTATTCGGTGCATCAACCTTCTTATAAAAAAGTAAATATATGGTTGATTAATGGATTTTTTTAACATATAGTGTGTATATAGATATTAACACCATAACAATTTGAAAGGGGATTAGAACATGAATACATGGAAAGATGCTTTTTGGATTGCCAAAATCGAATGGAGGAAATCTTGGTTTAAGATATTATGCTTATTCTTATTTCTGAGTTTCCTGGCTGTTTTGCGGCCAACGATTTGGGAGGGGAAAGAACAGGTTCCACCTCTTTTTACTGACGTTTTTTTTCTTCTCATTTTTGGTTGTGTGGCCTTTATAGTAAGGGCGAAAGATTTGCAGGTTCAAAGGGTGGATGAAGAAATATGGGTTTCCCCATTTTTCATGATGTTAAATATGCTGCCTATCAAAAAAGACGTATTGGTTAAAAGTCGGTTTATCCACATGTTGTTTCCAAGTCTGCCCTTTCAAATCTTATTCTTGGTATTGTTTTCGCCTAGATATCTAGAATCAATGGCTGTTATGGAATATGTTGTTTTTTCGATTATCTGGCTTGCGTTTGGAATTTCCTCTTCTTTTATCTTTGCAGCAAGCGATGCAGGAGACCGATATACTCAAATCAAGCTATCCATATATAGTGTAGCCTTCTATGGTGGAGTAACGATCGGGCTCGTATGGTTAACCAAGAAAACAGGTATGGGGATTGTTGGTTGGACGACGATAGCCGCAAAGAATTTCCCAATCTGGTCGATACTCATTTCGGCAGCAGTAACGGTTGGACACTATTATTTCTCGAAGTATTATATGAAAAAGAAAATGATTCAAATAGATTATTTAAAATGATGATAGCCAGGGAGGAGAAATAGAGTGGAGCTGCCAGTTCGCTTATCAAAAGAATCACGAGTGCCTATTTATCATCAAATCACGGCTCAAATCCAAGCGATGATAGCAAGCGGACAGCTGACTGCGGGTTCACCCTTACCGTCAATCAGGATGCTTTCGAAAGACCTGGAAATCAGTGCGATCACTACCCGCAGAGCTTATCAGGATTTAGAAATGGAAGGGTTCATCAGGACGATTCAAGGAAAAGGTACATTTGTTGCAGATGTAGAGGAAAGCCTCATTCACGACGTGAAAATGAAATCCGTCCAACAAGCGATGAAAAACAGCATTGAAGCTGCACTCCAACAAAACTATTCATTCAAGGAAATCGAGGGAATTTTTATGGATTTAATGGAAGAGCTCAAAGCGGAAAAAGGGGAGGAAAAACCATGACTTGGTCGCTTGAAATGCAGTCTGTCAAAAAGAAAATCGAGGATTTTATGCTGGGACCGATTGACCTGAAGCTAGAGTCAGGAACCGTCACGGCTTTGATTGGGAATAATGGCGCCGGGAAAAGCACGCTGCTGAAGATGGTCATGCAAATGGCGCGACAAGACGCTGGTGATATTTTTATTTTTGGTTCAAATACGAATCAGGAAGATGAAGCCTGGAAGAAACAAATTGCATATCAGCCACAGACTTTGGTTGCCTGTGATTCTTTTACGGGGAAGGAATTATTGCAGCTATTTTCTAGATGGTATCCAACTTGGGATCAGGAATTATTTGAGGAAATGATCGGAACTTTTGAGATTTCCCTGAATAAGAAATATGGAAAAATGTCGCAGGGAAATCAACAAAAGCTACTTGCAGCCCTGACTTTAGCGAAAAATGCCAAGCTATTAATCTTGGATGAACCCACGGCTTCCATGGACATTCTCTCTAAACAGAGATATATGGACTTTTTGATCAAATGGATGGAAAGGGAAGGAAAAACAATCTTGATTTCGACCCACCAAATGGAAGATATCCGTAAACTTGCTGATTATCTGGTCTTTATAAATCATGGTAAGTTGATTGGCCATTTCGAAAAGGACCAGTTGGGGAAACAGTATAAACGGTTTTGGCTAACAGGGGACCTGCCGGCATTCCCTATACCCGGAGAAATGGAGAGGAAAGGGACACGATCGGTTATTTCACACTCACCACTTGAAACAGAGGCCTTTTTCCAAAGGGAAAACATCCAGTGGCATACCGATGAATTTGTGGAACTGGGAGAAGCAGTTTCCTATTTATTGAAATAATCTAAATTCTGAATTCTGTTTCTATAAGTCTATGAGTAGAAGTTCTGTCTATGGATGGAACTTCTATTTTTAATTTTAAGATAAATAGTCATTGAAAATCCCAAACCTTAAAAGGACAAGTTGCATATTATATAGCAAGTCCGCACCATAACACGATGTACCGTGGACATCAAATAGAATTAGGGGGCAGGGAATCTTGATTAACTGGAAAGTGCGCTTTAAAAATCCTACGTTTATTTTCACAGTCTTATTGCCGGGAATTTTAATGCTCACACAGATGGTTGCTGCGTTTATCAATAACTTCATCCATCCGATTGGCTTTAGTATCACCGACAATGCGCTGACCGGAGCAATGGGGATTATTAACTTCATTGCGCTTACCTTTTTTGGGATCGGTGGCGTGATCGATCATACCACTCAAGGTTTGAGCGATAGCGAACAAGCTAAGAATTACGAGGGGCCAAAATAATAGGATAGAGAAACCTACTGAAAATGTAATGAACCAGATGCCACTTTCTATTTATGGAATGGTGGCATCTGGTTTTTTCTTTTAATACTGGATCGTATCCTCCATACTTCGATTCAATGGCTTCTTGGATCCTTTAGAGAAGGTCGTGAAGAACCAAAGTGTATTGACGAGCACATTCATCCCACTAACGATGATGACACCGATGAGTGATAGAGTGAACCCATCCATTGCACCAATAACTAATACGATGCCAATCATGGGTAACAAAACCACTAAGCCTAACGAGCAGAATATGGCCATGAGATACTTCATCCACTTCAAGCCAAACCCATACAGAAGCACTGGGACGATATATAGCGCGAACACCAAAGCAATGGAAAGCCACATGCCAATAGAGTTGAATTGATTGGCGTTTACACTCGTTTCCGATAATGGTGACAGGGAACACATCACGATTACCATACAGAAAAGCAAAGCGGAAAATAAGGTCATTCCTATTATCTTATTTTTATTCTTCATAAAAACTCCCTCCATCGTTACATCATCCACTTTACCATTATACATAAATTACCATTTTAATAACATGCTTTTTCTTTGAACAATCGCAGGATATAGCTTTTTGAAAAAAAGGGGAAAGAAGGAATGAAAGCGAATGTACTTCATATATTTAAAATTGTGTTTCATTTACAGATTGGAGGAGAAAAAAGATGAGTCTTAGATTACCTGTTTCAAAATGGCTTGTTGCTGTACTTGCACTTGCAGCATTGCTGGTCGCGTTTGTTTTTAGTCCGGCAAATGCGTCGGCGTCGATTAATTACGGAGATGAAGTGGCTGCCGTGGCTGAGAAACAAGTGGGAAGCCCTTATAAATATGGCGGAACGACACCAAAAGGATTCGATGCAAGTGGACTCACTCAATATGTATATAAACAGGCGGCAACAGAGATGAAAATACCTAGAACAAGTGCGGAGCAGTATAAAAAGGGGAAAGCCGTAAAGCAAAAGAACTTAAAAACGGGTGATTTAGTGTTTTATGCTACCGGTAGCAAGAAAGGCAAGGTCTCCTTTGTCGGCATTTATAATGGGAACGGGACATTTGTCGGAACCACGACAAAAGGAGTGAAGGTCGTCAAAATGAGCGACAAGTACTGGAAAGATCGTTATGTCGGGGCTAAAAGGCTCATCAAGTAAAGTCAGAAAAACTACCATAAGCATAGGGGGCGCTTCAATGCTCCCTATGCTTACTTTTTATTTATCTTTTGGGACGATGATCTCTTTCAAAACCGCATGGCCATTTTTCACTTTCACTACGGCCCAAGCTGGTTTTGCGCTTGCGGATGTTTCCAGATCCATTGCCTTTTCTTTTGGGGCGTAGAAATTATCCAAGCCATATTTAATTTGAATGGATGAAGCACTTTCTAACTCATAGGGAATTTGTACTTTCCCTTTTAGATACAAGCCTTTTTCCGGTTTTTCCTTCGATACATAATCGACGGTATACTGACCGTCCTCACCCTGTTGTAAAGCTACATATACGTTTTTATAATCTCCGACATACTTGCTTTTGAAGTCTGTCATCATCGTTTCATCTAGTTGGTCGGGAGAAACGGACTCGATCTCATAACCTAATGCTACATAGCTCCCCCTGAACAAATCCGTCGGGTCGATTGGAGCGGTCTTGATTTTGATCTCCTCACCAAACATAGTCGTCCAGAAAGGAGGGAACGCCAAGGCTACAAGAAGTAAAACGGGTATGGCAAATACGATGAGCGGGCGAAAAATAGTATTAGGGTTCAATGGATTCTCCTCCTTTTTTGCGTTGTTTTTCAAAGAAGAAACCAAAAACAAGGAGCAAGAGACCACCGATGATGAATAGTAGTGATTTTGGCAGGAATTCAAAGGAATCGGTATAGTATCTGAATATCAGCGCGCATATGATGACGATACTGGTCAAGCTTCCCTTTTGTATCAGGTAAAGCAGAAAAACAAAATAAGCTAAAGGAAACCATATGGAAAACTCGTAAGTTAAAAAAATAGCTGTAATTCCGTGTAGGATATGTCCTTGGATGGCAGTGATTTTCTGCAATTTAAGCGGAACACGAATGTAAGTGAGCGCGATTCCCAAGATGAAAAGAATCGAGAGAACGGTTGTCCTGCTGTTATCCTCCACAAGCTTAGGCACAATTTCCATGAGGAAAAGGATGATGGTATTGATCGCTAAGACGTTCATGATAAAGGATAGAAATCTAGGATAATCGAATTGCTTCACTAGATAATATAAAACGGGTAAAAAGATTAAGATGGCCAGTGGATAAGACGTTTCATCCAGGAAGATGCTGCCATTTAGGTAAATCAAAAGTAAGAATGAAGTGAATAGAATGATTGTTCTATCCTTTAAGAAATAACCGATGCAGACGGTTCCAATCGCCCATAATAAAAAGGAACTATTAAAGTTAATGCTGATATTATACATTTGCTCAATTAAAAATATACCTGCTCCGAATATGAGAATCCCAGCATAATGCATACTTCTGGAGGTCTTCGGAAAGCGGGTCTCAAATTTCACCCCTGCAAAGTTCACGCCAATCAAACAAACGATGATCAATAGGAACTTGAGGCCTTTACTTATATACATCCAGTTGCTCGCTACGAATGTCAAGATTCCTAGACCTAAAAGAAGAGCACCAATCGCTAATAAAATCGTGATGAAACTTAAACCGTCCTTTACATCATAGGAGGCTAGCATTCTTCCCTTTTCTTCCTCGGAAATGGTTCCGGCCCTTTGAAGATAGGTAAGTTCATGTTCAAGAAATTCATATTGCTTTTTTGTGATTACTTTTTTAATCAAGTCTATTCCTCCTTCCACATTTATCTATTATACCGTTGGAGTTGGCGGAGATGATTGTGAGGGAAGGAAAAAAATACAAAAAAATTCTCACAGTACCTTGCATTAAATAGTAGCGTATGGTAAATTATTGAATAAGATGTATTGTTCGCTGTTAAGTACTGTTTAATAAATAGTACTAGGGCGAATGATTGCTGGAAGGAGTGATGGTACATTGAATGTACAATTTAAGAAGGGCGTATTGGAGCTTTGTGTGCTCGTGTTGCTCGATAAGCAAGATCGATATGGCTATGAGTTGGTCCAGAAGATTTCGGATCAAATCGAAATATCGGAAGGGTCCGTTTATCCACTATTACGAAGATTGACGAAGGAAGAGTATTTTACGACATATTTGCAAGAATCAACAGAAGGTCCACCGCGTAAATATTATAAGCTGACCGACAAAGGCCGGGAATACCTTCACGAATTGCTGACAGAGTGGAATGAATTTTCTAATGGAGTCAATCAATTAATCGAGGAAGGTGTAGGTCAATGAATAAAGAACAATTTCTAAAGCAGTTGGAAGCTTCTTTAAAAAGGCTTTCATTAGAGGAACGACAGGATATCCTCCAGGATTATGAAGAGTATTTTGCCATTGGAATAGACAAAGGAAAATCGGAGCAAGAGATATCAGCATCCCTTGGAAATCCAAGACAAATTGCCAAGGAGCTACTGGCATCCTATCACCTTCAGCAGGTCGAACAAACGACATCTGCCGGAAACATCATTCGGGCAGTCTGGGCGGTGATCGGGCTGGGATTCTTTAATCTCGTGATTGTCCTTGGTCCTCTCATTGCATTGCTGGGACTTGTATTCTCCGGGTGGGTGATGTCTGTTGCTTTCACTCTTGCACCATTCGGTATCCTTATTAACCTATTTATAGGGGAATTTAGACTATTTGATTTGTTCGCTTCAATTGGACTTTGCGGAATTGGTATATTCATTGCGATGGGGATGAATGTCGCGACAAAGGCTTTGTTTAAAGGGTTTATTCGTTACATGAAATTTAATATTTCTCTTGTGAAGGGTGGTTTAAAGCATGGGTAAAAAATTATCTATACTTGCATTGCTTCTATTAATAGTTGGTGGCATTGGCAGTTTCTTTACTTTTTCTCAAACCAATCAGGAAGAAATTAAAACAGAGAAAACAGTGAATACAGAAAATGTGAAGGATGTCGAGATACGCTCGGACAATGCAACGGTAGAAGTTCTTCCGACATCAGATAAAGAGACAAAAGTTGAGCTTGTCACAAAAGGAATGGATGTTTCTAAGTTGGATTTTACTGCCGACGTGGAAGGAAAGAAGCTTACCATTACACTAAAGGAACCCCATACGTTCACTATCGGCTTTAATTTTCAATCCGCTCATCTATACGTATATATCCCGCAAAAATCATATGATTCCTTTGTCGTCGATAATGATAATGGAAAACTGAAAATGTCTGAATTGAACATAAAGGATCTGCAATTGAAGACGGATAATGGACGTATGGAGTTAAATAAGATTGTAGCAGAAAACGTTGACGCAAAAAGTGAAAATGGCAGGTTGGATTTTAATGATGTGGAAGGGAACCTCAAGGGCTCTTCGAATAATGGGAAAATATCGCTTGTTACAAAGGACTTAGATCGGAACATTCAATTAGAAAGTGATAATGGAAAGATTACGATTAAAACCGAAAAGGAACCGACCAATACGACCTTTAAAGTATCCGTAGATAATGGGGATATCAATATCCTCGATAAATATGAGGGGAATACCGTCATCGGCAAGGGAGAGAACCTGATTGATTTGGAAACGGATAACGGGAAAATCGAAGTGACTAAATAAACGAAATGATGAAAAAATACGTGGTAAAACAAGCGTCCTCCATTTGGCAGCATTCCTGCTAGGCGGGGGGCGCTTGTTTTTGTAAATCATCCAACTGAAAAGGGTATTGTATCCTTGGGGATGGATATACCTGTTCATGAGAGAAGCTTGGCCTTTCAACCGATCAGTTGGATGTCTTTCGTGTCAGCAACATGATAAGGGTAGTTGCTAAAGAATTAGAAAATCGTGAACCATGGTAAGGTTTTTTTGATGTCTTGTTATTATTTTGATTCACTAGGCTACTCTACCTGTCATCTCCTTTCAATAATTAGCGAATCTTCTTCTTCCTACTAGTACCCAAAACAGAAAGGGATTTGTCCGATTTTAAGAATTAAAATAAAAATCGTTCACACCTCCTAGAATGGAAATATGCTGAAATGTCTAATTTATCTGATCATTGCTACTTGCTACCCATCTAAGGATTGAAAAAGGTGGAGAGTGATGAAATATCTTGAACCCGACGGTATCCTAAGTTGTTAATCATGCTGTGGAAGCTTGCAGCCTGCACTGGGGGAGGGTGTCCGGTTCATTCCCATATTCATAACGATTATCAAATCCTTTTTAAGAAAAATGATTGAGACCCTTTCTTTAGACCCTTGTATAACTTTTTTGGCAGATTCATTGGTATGACTGGTTTTCCCGTTAGGCGCCGGGAAAAAGTAGAGACGCCATTTTTTATTCACAGACAGGTAGGGGATATTTACAGCGGGTTATGGATTATCCACAGCTGGATATAGGTTGTTTACAGGTGGAAAAAGACAATTTGAGGAAGGCTTATTGCCTCAGTAAAAGCAGTGGCACTTGCGGGAGAGAAAGCGGGAGTTGACTGCATGACAAAAAACACTCGCCCAAAAGCCAGTGTTCGCCAATCTATGTTTTTGGTTTTTATTTTTTTATGCGGTCTTTTTGGATCGCGAAATAAGAGTGCATGGCTTCTTTTTTCTGACGTAACACGTTCAGGACATGCTCACCATGATGGACATGTTGATACACAGCCATATGTTGCTCTAGTTGGTCATATGTATGTTTTTTCAGATAGTTGAGATATTCGGAGATGGTTTGACCGTTTGTTAAAACTCTCTTTTGGGCCATTTCCATTTCATTCGTTCCGGTTACGGATTTCACCCGGGAAATCACCCAGTCTTCACACCATTTATTCAGCGTTTTATAGATGTCCAATGCGAGGGCATACTTGGCTCGGATGGGCTCAATCTGCTCATGTACCTCACTGTAATCCACTTTTCGCTCCAGAGTTTTCTCGGATATTTCACGATGGAAATGCTCCCGCTCTATCAGGTCTTTTATGCAGGCGGCTTGGTGGGCATATGTCGCCATTTGTTTCAGTGCCTCATTATAAACGATCGTACTGAAATAAGCGGATGCCTCTTTCGGCTCAGCTAATAAATGTTTATTGCTGTTCAAAGCACTGCCCAATTTTTGTAGGGAAGAGTGATACACGAAGCGAGCCAGTTTCAAGAGCTCTTCTTTGATGGGCGCCTCTGCTATCTGAATGAACGAGCGGAAAATGTACTTTCCGACCCGTTCGAGTTCGACACATACTTTATCTTCTATATGTTCAAGGTACCCCGCTTCATAGATGGTTTTTCTCAACATCAATCTTTCTGTACGATTTTCAAGGTACTCCTTTAGCGTTCCTGTCCTGAAGGAAGCTATAAGAATTTCCTTGCGGGTGAAGGTGGAGGAGGCCACGGTAAAAGTCATGATGTCACCCAAGGCTTGGTTAATGATGTTCATCATGTCAAGAATCTGGTTTCTTTTCGCCAGGGAACTTCCTAACTGAATGATATCCTCATAATTAAGTGAGAGGTCTTCGGATTTATTCACGGACATCTTGAAAGCCGCCATGAGTACAAGTCTTTTGGCGGGTAGGGGTAGATTGCGGAAGGCATCACTATAGAAGAAACGGTATTTCTTGCAATATCGATCTTTGCTATTGGTGAAGCTGCCTGTAGGTCCCAAGTTAAATTGATACTTTCCCAGTTCCTGTTCAACTGGAATGAAGATTCGACGGCCGCCGCCCATCTGTGATGATGAAGATTTCTTGAAGATTTTTTTTAGGTATTTTTCAGTCGTTCCCATTCCTTTGGCCATTTGGTGAATCGGGCTCTGAATTACGCCATCCCAATCCATATGCAAAACGGAATATAAGCATGCGTCGAATTCAGTCGAGTTCACATGGCGTAATAAATAGCGATACGTTTCTTCATAGATCATCAGTCTTCGGCTCCTTTTTAGCTCATCAAAAGTTTATTTTGGGTTCACTGTCTATATAAACTTTCAAAAGGAAAAAGTAGCATGCCGGGGAAAAAAATTTAAGATAATCGAACAATATGAGAAAAGAGAAGGGGAAGGTTATTAAACTTGAACTGATTTTTTTATGTACTAAACACCTGTTAGTTGAAGTGCAGTTTTCACAAGCTAGTATTTATAGATAAAAAGAGGACCAGAAAATGGCCCTCTTTGAATTTCTTATAATTTTTCACTCATTTATATATATTTAATAACTGCCATTTCTTTACCGAACCTATCGCCATTATCAATAAATCCTAAATTGGAGTATAAGTTATGTGCTTGCAAATTTCCAGGATGATAACCTACAACTATTTTTTTCGCATTTGGTAATTTAGCCATCTCTGTAATCATTAATTTAGTTGCCTCTTTACCAATTCCCTTGCCTTGGAATTCCTTATCTACCATTATTCTATATACCCAATAACCATCAAGTTCCTCTGGAATAGAATTGTACATTAAAAAGCCAACTACTTTATCTTCAAAATATATTGCATAGGGTTTTAATGTATGTTCAAACTTTGACTGAGCTATTGATATTGCATTTGGCTCAATATATCCTTCTTGTTCTGTTGATACCTCTAATTCACAGCAGTCGTACCAGTTATCTGCATGTAATTCTACAATTTTCACATTCTCTGTATACATGATTTTCCCCTTTCAAAATTCGGGGAAACGCTAAAAAACTTTGTTAATTAGTCATAATCCCCTTAAAATTAAAAACGATAAAACTTCTTTTGTTTGTCATAATGAACCCCTCCCTTAATAATCACTGTCTGAAATATTATTAATATTCAGATTATTTAATTGTATCATGGTTTTCTTTTTATTTACATTTTTTGTTAAATCTCCTTTTTGAAAAATCTGCCTAAAGAACATTTTGATTCCTATGGCACTTCAAAATTCAATTCGTCGCTTATTTTTTCCTTTTTTAGTAAACTGGATATAACTATTTTGGATAGAAGGTGAAGGCACATGGGGGAACCATTAGCCGAAAAACGGGTAAAAGGTTCAGATAAAATATGGACGCGTGACTTTGTCATGATTTGTTTGGCGAATCTATGTATCTTCATGGGCTTCCAAATGACCATGCCAACGATTCCGCTGTTTGTCGAGCAGCTTGGAGGGGACGATCGCCTCGTGGGGGCAGTCCTTGGGATTTTCACGTTTTCTGCTTTGCTTGTAAGGCCTTATGCCGGAAAGATGTTGGAGACGAAAGGTAGAAGAATCGTTTTCCTTATCGGCTTGGCGATATTCGCTTTCTCTGTTGGTTCTTTCGGATTCATGGGGAGCATCGGTTTGCTCTTTTTGATGCGTATCGTTCAGGGAGTTGGCTGGGGATTGTCTTCAACGGCGTCAGGGACGATCGCTTCCGACATCATTCCAGCCAAACGGCGAGGCGAGGGGATGGGGTATTACGGATTATCTGGTAACCTAGCACTTGCACTTGGGCCCACCCTTGGATTGTTTCTTGTGACAGTTCTTCCATTTCAACAATTGTTCCTGATCTGCTCGTTGTTGGGGATATTAGCGATGGGTATGGCGTTGCTGATTCGCTATCAGAAAGTGGCAAAAGATCCGTTAGCAGTCGTGACAGCCAAGCGGTTTGATATTTATGAAAAAAGTGCGTTGCAGCCGTCACTACTGATTTTCTTTATTTCCGTGACATTCGGAGGAATAGCGACATTCCTTCCGCTTTATACGGCTGAAAAAGATGTCGGCGGCATTCAGTGGTACTTTTTACTGTATGCCTTGGCTCTCATGGTTACGAGGTTATTTTCGGGTCGCCTATACGATCGGAAAGGGCACCGTGCCATATTCATTCCCTCCACTTTGCTCATCATGACAGGAATGGTGCTGTTGGCGTGGATGCCCGGTGAAGCGGTTCTATATGTCGCCGCAGTGCTTTATGGGATGGGGTTTGGTTCTGTGCAGCCGGCCTTGCAGGCATGGTCGATTGAAAAAACGGCTCCCCATCGTAAGGCGATGGCGAATGCCACTTATTTTTCCTTTTTTGACCTTGGAGTCGGAATCGGGGCCATCGTGTTCGGACAGATCGGGTATCTATTAGGTTACCGAAGCATTTATGTGACGGCAGCATGTTCGGTATTGATTTCAATCATCGTCTATTTATGGATTGTGAGAAGTGAGAATAAACTAAGAGCCTGATAGATAAAGGGTGACTTGTATTTTCCCAGAAGGATGATTAGAAGTACGGCGGTGAAAAAGATGAACAAAGCGATAGGTGAGTTTTTGTCGAGTTTTACACTCATTATAAGCTGGATATTATTCGCGATAAGCGGTGTCTTTTTAGTGTTTTCCTTTTTAACTCCTTTTGCACTTCCCATTTTCATCGTGATAGCAGCAACGGGGTTGTTTTGTTTCTATATTTCTAGGAAATTAAACACATGGAGTGACCTTAAATAGTAAGGTACCGACCGGGAGGGCTGTCATATGGACAGCTCTTTTTTTCATAGTGGTTATTCTTTCATCACTAGGAGAAGGGATGATTCTTACTATTCATTTAGTTTAATATTCTATAATAAGGTAAATTTTGTTATTATCAAAAAGAGATAGTTACATAATATGGGAAAATCCATTGTAAGGAAAGGGGTTTCTGGATGGTCGATTCTTCAAATGAGGAAATGGGTGTAGAAAGAAGACGGCAGATTTTCCATGAAGAGCTTGAAGCTTTATGGGAAAAGCGGCTCATTCCTAAATCGGAATATCTTCGGATCAGCAGGACATATGACCGGCATGTTCAATTAGCCCTCTATCAGGAAAAACGTAGGAATCATGCAAGAAAGCAAGCTGAATTTGAAAGAGAATCGTCTTTGAAAAGTCAGGAGCTTGGGAATAAGGAAACATCCGTTCAACCTAGCGTCAAAGGGGACCGAAAGGAAGAGAAATCATTCCCACAAACACCTATCATAAAAGAGGATTTTACCGAACAACTGGGTATGAAAAACCTTTCGAACGCCGAGGAACCGGCTGTAGGAAACAAAGGTGAGAGCCCTATAAAGGAACCTGTTGCTCCAGGTAGATTAGAACTAGTTAGGGCAAGCACACCAATGACAAAGCCACAGGCGATTCCCAAGAAAAAGGTGGTTCGACCGGAAAAACCGAAAAAGACGCCGGAGCAACTACGGGAAAGGAATATTTCCGTCGTTCTCCTTACCGGGGTCATATTGTTCCTGTTTGGTGGGTTGATTCTGGCAACCAGTTCATGGGGGAACTTGAATGCGGTATGGAAGGTTATCTTCATCGGGATGGTGTCTGTCGTATTCACAGGCATGGCCTATATCGCGTCCAAGCTGAAAATTGAACAAACCTCTTTTGCTTTTCTGACATTGGCCAGTTTATTTATTCCGATTACGATGTTATCAGCTTCCTATTATCAGATCTTCGGAGAGTATTTGTCGCTGGATGGTGGGGGGAGAGGGCTGCTTGGATTCCTTGGCGGTGTCCTTTGCTTAGGAATCTATTATAGAATTGCAGCGTACTTTAAGTCGAAAATATTCATATTTATTTCCATATTTACGTTTGCAATCACCTGTTATTTCGGGTTTGCCTATTTGACGCCGACGATCGAGTGGATGTTATTGGCGGTCAGCGTATTTAATTTATTATTGGTATGGAACGTAGAGCAACTGAAGAATCGCGGATTCCTGAACCTGTTCAAGCCATATGTTTTTCGATTCGTTCAGTTTAAGATCATCGTGGAAAGTTTTGTCGTGTTCACGTTATTTTCAAGTAACTTGATCTATTCGATTACATTATTGGTCATCTCCATCTTGTTCTTGATACTGGCAGTGAAGTTCTATAAGAAATATCATGAGCTTGCGTTTCATTTCATCTTCACTTATGGATATATCCATTTTGTCTATAACTCCGTATTAAGTGATTTCACGGTCATTGCTTATGCGAGTATCCCGCTCATCTTCATGGCGCTTTCGGCTTATATGGACAAAAAGAAGGAGTTTGGGCTGGCCAAGAACTTTAAGGTAACAAGCTTGATCGAGTGTGGAATCGTTTTTCTGTATATAAATGCAATGGCGTTTCAGGAAAACTACGCCCAGATTTTTTTCGCTCTGATGATTCTGAGTGCCCAACTTGTTTACGTTGCCCTACAGACGAAAAACCAGAACTACACCTATCCGGCCTATGCGGTCTTTAATTTGGCGTGTTTTTATCTTTGTCTTGCCTTTTCACTTCCTTTTTCTACTGTTCTGAATGTGATGTTCATCCTTCAGGTCATCTTGTATCTTGGACTGTATGTATATAATCGACATGCAAGGTACAGTTTGTTTAAGCAGAGTGTCTTACTTATTTCTTCCTTTATTACGGCGGGAATATTGACAAGTAAATTTAGTGAGATGGCCTGGCTAGAAGTAGGCACCGGTCTTGTGGTTTTATCCGGTCTTTTCTTCCTTACTTATCTTAAAGACGATGCGCAGCCAATTAAGGAAGCCAGTGTCTATGGATTTCCGATTGCTCTCAAATTGGGGCTTGTTGCCTTTTACCCGTACTTAATGGAAAGAAGCCATTGGTTTCAGATTAATGTAACGATCAGCATGCATGTAATGGTGGTGGCCTTGGTCTCTATTGGAGTGGGATACGCACTGAAGAAGTCATTTGGGATGTTCTTTCCCTTCTTTTTCTATAGTGGGCAGATCCTGTCCTTCTTGTCTTTCGTTTTGGTGGGATATGGCATGACGAGTCCTTTGGAAGTCACCGGTTTAATGGTGGTTGCGACGGCTATAAATGGATGGTCGGTCTATTTACACCGTACATCTTTCTATTGGCTTCCGGTCATGTTAACGAGTGCTGGATTGTATGGGTCGCTGTATGAGGTATTCAATTTTAGCGAGACATCATACAAGATAGCGTTTGTGTTATTTGCACCATTCATCTTTTTCCTTATTGGAGAAGTGATCGGGAGGTATTCGCAAAATGGAAGGCGGTATTTCCTTTATTCCAGCCATCTGGTCAATACTATTGCCATACCGCTAGGATTTATCTTAATCATGAGTACTGATCGTTCACCGTTTCTGTATATTACACAATTACTCATCTACTTGAGTGTACTGCGTACTCATGTGAAATGGGAAAGGTTCGTCTTTACGTACCTTGGGTTTGCCGTTCTGTTCCTTCAAGTCCGGTTGTTCTTTACGAATGTCGAGCAAACAACATTCGTTTATTCGATTTGCTTGATGATCACGGCGGGTATCATTACGGTTTTATGGGTGGCCGCACAAAAACAATGGAAAGATATCATCGATTTTTACCTGATTCCATTTCTTCATATCACGGCTGCTGTTTCGATTTGGGAGACATCTGTTTATGGTTTTTCACTCGATTGGGAAATCATTTGGGTCGGATTGGTGACAGTACAGTTACTCTTTGCTTGGTATCTGCTCATGAACAGGAACTGGCAAAACTATGTGGCTGTGCCACTTGGTATGCTTTTCATCTGGTATGGGATGTATGCGGACACTTTATCGTTGATTTCAGGAATGATCGTCTTGTTTGCCTGCGTTGTTGTCATGGCGCTTTTGAGTAAACGCTATTTTACTAGCTTGGTCAAGCAAGCGGGAAAAGGGATGTTCATCGATTTTTACAGGATATTCGGATTGTTATTTTTACTTGATATGAACTGGAATGTCTTTTGGGGTGAATCAGAATTTGAGATTTTGAAAATTATCGTATCAATATTGCTTCCTGTTTACTTTTTCTTGATGAGAAATTTTACGATAGGCAGACAGGAAAGAGGGATCTATTCAGGCATAGCGGCGGTTATTGGTCTGTATCCGTATTTCACCATATGGGATTATGTCCACTCGCTGCCGCTCCTGAGGGGTTCAATTGTTCTTTTCTTCTGTATGGTGGTAGTGCTGTTACTGAGCAGGCACTATTTCAACGGGTTGTTTAAGAAGGACGAAACGGGGAAGGCCATCGATGCATTCCGGATTTATGGATTATTATTCTTATTGGCCATAAATGTGGAAGTGGGTACGAATGAACCATCTTATCCACTTATACAAGCCCTTGTGGCGCTAATGATTCCAGGGTATTTCGTTTTAGTTCGAAGCTTTACAAGTGACCGGAATGAAAGGAAGATCTATTCGGCTCTTGCAATGATCCTCAGTCTGTATCCGTTCCAGAGGATCGTGGATTATATTCATACGGTTTCGCTTTTGACGGGTGAATGGGTTCTTTTCGCATGTGTGCTAATGATGGTCCTGTTGAGCAAGTACCAGTATAAGGGATTGCTAATGAAGGACGAATCGGGAATCAAGGTGGATGTCTACCGAATTTATGGGTTGCTATTTTTGCTGGCCATGAATGTGGAAGCATTGACGAATGAAGCGACGTATTGGCTGCTTAAGGTTTTCGTGTCTTGCTTATTGATTGGCTATTTCCTCTTGATGAGAAGCTTTACGGTTTCTGCAAAAGAGAGGGAAATCTCCGCATTGCTGACGGGGATTCTCGGATTGTATCCGTACTTGATTATCACAGCCTATGCAAGCACGTTAGACCGTTTCATTGGCACCGTGGTCCTTTTCGGATGTACGGCCGCACTGGTAGGGGTAAGCAGAAAGTACTTCGGTGGAATCGTGGAAAAAGGCGGAATGCTCATACGAATAGACTTTTACCGGATGTACGGTTTCCTGTTCCTTTTAGCGATGAATTTAGATATTCATCAAAGTGAACAACAATCTATTATTCTAGAATGTTTCGGTTCTGTTTTAATTCCGGTTTATTTCATCCTGTTGCGGGGCATGACGGCTGGTTTGCAGGAAAGGAAATTATATGGGGCAGCTTCCATTGTGCTCATTCTATATCCCTATTGGGTCATCATCGATAAACTTTCGATTCCGGATGTCCTGGAGGTAGAGGCAGAGATATTGCCACTCTTTATCGTCAGTACCATTTTGTTACGGAAAATTTTTAATAAAGGGAAGCTAACACAGTATATCGAGATGGGTGTTGTTTTTGCCCTATTCATTGTCCTGATTGTTGACGCAATGGCAAGCAACACCCTAAATGACGCGCTCATCATCGGAACGATATCTTTAGCGGCCATACTGCTTGGATTCACGATGAAATACAAATCGTATTTCTTGGCAGGGACGGTAACCATATTGTTCAACATCTATATGAATACGAATTCGATGTGGGGACAAATGCCATGGTGGTTATACTTAATCATTGGCGGAGGGCTACTCATCACCATCGCCTCTTTCTTTGAATGGAAAAAACAAAAAGACAATCGAACATCGAAGGAAGTGCTCGAGAAGAATAAACAACGAATTAAAAATTGGTTCAACCGTTGGAACTAATAGGCCAAAGCCTATTAGTTTTTTTCATGACTGGTCCCAATAAAAAAAGCCCCGAAGGACTTTGAATCAGGATGAGCATGAGCTGCAAGAAGAGCAGCTGGAGGAATCGGATCCACTATCGTAACCGCCATGATCACTGCCATGGCCATTAATATGGTAGGCATCATTTTGCGATTTGGCGAAATCATCACCGAATAAATACTTGAAGTCTAAATCATGATTATCGGAACTTGCATAAGTGAAGTAAGCAGGAGCAGCATAGTCTGTTTGATGGTAACGTTTCTCCCAATCGACAATCAACTTTGTATGATCTTCTTTCATGAAGGCCGTGAACATTTCAAAGGTCTTTTCCGCCTCCGCACTCGTCGGGTTTCGCATGTATTTCTGCTTCAATTGTTCCAGTTCGAGTGTTTTGAAATCGTGGAGTGAGGCAGTCGCCTTATCATGCTTGAAGAACTTCCCCCATTTATGAATCGAAGTGGAATCAACCGTAAACAGCTGTACATAGTAAAAATCGAACAGAGTACGTTCTACCGGCTTAAAGACAGGTTCCGAGTGAGGGTGATGTTGGATCCTTTGGCCGAGGAAGTTATGGCAAAACGCATCATATTTCGCTTTATCATGTAGCATGATATGCCAAAGCTCATCGACGGTGGCATGAAACATTTCAATTTTTCCGAACACGGCAGTCATGATGAAATACCGCTTCAATTCCCGCCATAGCTCGTTGACTTGATGCTGTGAATACCGAGGATGGTGCATCCGGAAATCTGTATTGATCCTTTCCATATACTCGGTATCCATAGCTTGGTTAAGCTTTTCGATTAGTGCTTCCGAGACGATTTCCGTCTGCTCGACGTTCAATGTCTCTTCATACTTCCGTCGAAACTCCTGTTGATACCGTTCCATCCGCAAGGGTTCACTTCTCCGTTTGACCAGGATAACCATAAGGATCGTGAGAATGGCTGCAAGCAATACATAAATGAAGGTCATTTTTTTCACTCCTCCTACTCTATAGAACTACTACATTACCATTATTTTACACGTAATTGATCGGATTTATAAGAGGTTACCAATTTATATTTTCCATTGAAAAACACCGGGAACAAGGAGGATATATCATTCTTTAGTCCCTTTACGAACAATAATCATATTTAGTATATTTTGGTAAAAGAGGGTTTATTTTCTTTAATCATGAGGGTAAAGAAGTGAGGTAAAATTCTTATCTTTATCTATTCGGGGGAAGGAGAAACGGGAAAAATCTATAGTAAAAAAGGAGCGAGTTATGAAAAAGTCATTTATCTTGATTTTGGCAATGGTATTTGGACTATTTACGGTTCATTTAGGGGCTGTTGGAGCTGCAACGGGTTCATTTGAAATGGGATCAGGACTAAAAAATCCTTTTGAGGGTGCACATAAACAATCATACAAACGGCTGGCAAGTGAAAATGTCATTGAAAAGGAACCCAATAATACGACTAAAAAGTCCAACTCTATAGGCATGGAGCAATTGGTTGTCGGGATTTTCGATAAAGCGAATGATGTGGATTATTATAAAATTAAAGTGAAGCATTATGGACTCTTAGTTGTAGTCGCTGCGACAGAATTCAATAGTTCCCTAGATTTTTCTTTATATAATGCGAAGAACAAAGCAGTTAGTATGGAGAGCTCCAATCGTATAGATAACGCGGATACTAAACTATACTCCGTATCTCCCGGAACGTATTATATTAAAGTGAAAGATACAGGGTCTTTGAAAAACCAGGAAGAATATGCAGTAGGAGCTGTCATGTCAGGGCCTACAATCAAAAAGGTTGGCGATAAGGATACGAGGATAACGGGGGAAGCAGAACCGAATACTACGGTGTTCGTGCAGCTAAACAATAAAGTTATTAATAAAAATGGTACAAAAATCAAAAAGGACGGAAAATATTCGGTCAAAATCGCTAAACAAAAAGCCGGTACGAAAGTGTCTGTTTGGGCAACAGGAACGGTTGGAGGGCAAGATTTTCAGACTACTCCGGTCAAAACGACGGTAAAAGACGTGACGGCACCTCAGACACTTACAGTCAGCAAAGTAACGAGTTCAAGTAAGTCGATTACTGGAAAAACCGAGGCAAAAGCAAAAGTAGAGGTTAAAGCGGGTTCCAAGGTTCTTGGAAAAGCGATAGCCGATAATAACGGCAAGTATAAAGTGAGCATGAAAAAGCAAAAGAAAAAGACAAAGCTAACGGTTGTATCAACCGATAAAGCAGGGAATAGCAAAACGGTCAACGTGACCGTTAATTAAAATGAGGGCCTTTCTCAACCGGGAAAGGCCTTTCCATTCGAAGATAACGGATAATCGAGCAGGGAAGGAAAAAGCAAAAAGAAGAAACTACTGCTATAATAGCTCTATAAAGATATTAGTAGGAGTGACGAAATCAGTGTATTTAACTGTAGAGGAAACGGCTGATTATTTATCAGTGTCCATCTCATATGTGGAAAATTTAATTTTACAAGGGAAAATACGAGTTGTGGATGACGGTGAAGGTGTACTATTGGTCTACAAAGACCAGTTCAAGACACACTTTGAGCAGCTTGAGAAATATAAAATGCTAGTGGAAGAATTGGCGAATGAGCCCATTCCGGAAGATAAAGATATTAAAGATGAAGATTAAACCCTCTTTAGTGAAATGGAAGAGAAAACACGTCTTTGACGAAAAAGCATCTGCTTAAAATGCAGGTGTTTTTTAGTGTTTTAAAGTATATCCTTCCTAATTAATATTTTTTGGAAGCTAAGTGTAGTAGATTTCACTAATTCCGTGTAAAATAATATATACAAAGTTAGATTACGGCTAAATGGTAGATAGGAGATAGGTAAGTGGTAAAAGAGTATTTACAGAGCGAAGGATTTTCAAGGTTCATTACCTTACTTGTGCTGTTTTTATTTCTCGTAAGCATCGGAAGTATGGTCAATATCGTTTTATTCACATTTGTTTTCACTTTTTTAATGGGAAGGCTTGAGCAGTTCATCATGGTTCACCTGAAAAAAGTGATGCCCATCAATTCAAAAGTAGTCATAAGTTTTATATATGTAGTCGTCATTGCTTGTTTAGCTATCGTCCTTTACAAATATTTACCGGTAATTACACTTCAATTTACGGAATTAGTTACACAGATTGTCTTCTTCTTTCAACATCCGCCCGATAGCCGGGTCATACAATATGCCATCAGTTTAATAAATGAACATGAATCACCAATTGATCTTCAAAAGCAGATGAACACGCTCTATCTTTATATATCTGATTTTGGAAAACTGGCATTTCAAATCTTCATTTCTATACTGCTTAGTTTATTTTTCTTGTTGGAGAAAGATAAAATCATTTATTTCACTTCTAAATTTAAACGGGGTAAGTTTAAATCCTTCTTTATAAATATTGGTCATTTTGGTGTGAAGTTCATTAACTCATTTGGAAAAGTCATTGAAGTTCAATTCCTAATTGCCATCACGAATGCAATCTTGTCGGTAGGGTTCTTATGGATACTTGGTTTCCCACAATTGATTGGCTTGGGGATCATGATTTTCTTCCTTGGCTTAATTCCGGTTGCAGGGGTTATCATTTCCCTGATTCCTCTAAGCATGGTTGCCTATAGTATCGGTGGCTTGCCAAAGGTCATTGCTGTGTTGATCATGGTTGTCGTGATTCATGCGCTTGAAAGCTATATTTTAAATCCGAAATTCATGTCGGCCAAAACGAATCTACCAACGTTTTTCACGTTTATGGTCCTCCTGTTTTCCGAACACTTCCTTGGGATATGGGGATTGATCATCGGTATACCAATCTTTATCTTCTTATTGGATATGTTAGATATTGATGAAGAAGCCAAAATGCCTTTAGATAAAACATAAATGGAGCAGCGACCTTTTTAAAGGGTCGCTGCTTATTTTTATTTAAACTGTTTCCAATATAGTTTCTATTTTTAAGGATAAAAGGAGCCGGGCCAGTTGTTCATATGTTTATAGTCTATTTGAATCATAGGTGTTTTCATTATCGGCATGATACTTATATTTAGATAAAGTAAATATATACTTTATATTGCATAAAAACCCAATAAATCGTATACTATTTTTAAATAAAAATACTGAATAGTCGTTAAAATCTAAATTGTTTGACTCTTTTGAAATGAGAGTTTGCGAGAGAAATGAGGGGTTATGTTGAAAAAAGTATCAGTAATCATGTTAGTCGCACTATCATCTTTGCTTTTGGTTTTGACGGGATGCGGTAAGGACAAGGAAGTTTCCACTACAGGTGATGAAGGTTCGAAGGAGAAAACACTTAGAGTCGTCACGGATGCAGCATATGCTCCTTTTGAATATCTAGAAGGTGATAAAATTGTCGGATTCGACGTTGATTTTATCAATGCCGTAGCGGAGGAAGCTGGGTATAAAGTCAAACTGGAACATGTAGGATGGGATCCGATTTTTGTGGAAATCGAATCAAAAAGAGCGGATTTAGCCGTATCGGCGATTACAATGAATGACGAGAGAAAACAATCGTATGATTTCTCGGTGCCTTATTTCCTTTCCACTAACAAAATCTTGGTTCCTAAAAAAAGTGATGTGAAATCGGGAGCAGATTTGAAAGGGAAGAAGATTGCCGTCCAAACAGGTACAACGGGACAAGAAGCGGTAGAAGCACTACTCGGGAAAAATCATAAAGATATTAAAAAATTCGAGAATAATAACTTAGCCATTCAGGAGTTGCTTAAGGGCGGGGCTGATGCTGTCGTAGCAGATAACACGGTGGTCGAAGAGTATGTGAAAAATAATCCCGATCAAAAGTTGAAAGTCGTGGAAGATAGCAAAAGCTTTGAAGAGGAATTCTATGGAATACTATTCCCGAAAGGCAGTGAGTTAAAGGCCGATTTCGATAAAGCGCTCAATGCCATTCTCGATAATGGGAAGTACGCGGAAATCTATAAAAAACAGTTTGGAACGGATCCAGATATCGAGACAGTAAAAGCACAACAATAAAATAGTTATGGAGGAAATTGCGTAACTTTACGTGTGAAGTTACGCAGTTTTTTTGGACTTTTAGGAGGTACATAGAATGAGTTTTCGCTGGGATATAATTTTTGAATATGCTCCTTTTTTATTGAAGGGGACGTTGCTTACAATTGGTTTATCCGTTTCCTCCATTCTCATCGGGACATTTCTCGGATTGCTGATTGGACTAGGGAAGATTGTAAGAAACAAACTGCTCGCCTTTCCGTTTTATTGCTATGTCACGGTTTTTCGGGGGACCCCGCTACTGGTTCAGATCTTTTTAATCCATTTTGGGGTGGTTCCTTTCTTTACCGGTGAAACGAATGCCGTCGCAGCGGGTGTCATTGCATTGTCTTTGAATGCAGCGGCCTATATTGCTGAAATATTCAGGGCCGGAATACAATCCATTGATAAAGGACAAATGGAAGGAGCCCGTTCTTTAGGGATGACACACACACAATCCATGATATCTGTTGTTCTTCCACAAGCATTCAAACGTATGATTCCTCCACTAGGTAACGAGTTCATCGTACTATTGAAAGATTCGTCCTTGGTATGTGTCATTGCCGCTCCGGAATTGATGTATTGGGGAAAAGCGATGGGCAGCCAGTATTTTAAAGTATGGGAGCCATACTTGGCATGTGCCTTCATCTATCTTTGCCTGACTCTTATTCTAAGTTTCGTATTAAATAGACTCGAAAGTAGGTTGAAAACAGAATGATCAAGGTGGAGAATTTAAATAAATCATTTGGTGACCATGAGGTGTTGAAGAATATTAGCGCAACCGTCGCTCCAAAGGAAGTCGTCGTGGTCATCGGGCCTTCGGGATCCGGAAAATCCACATTTCTACGATGTATTAATCAATTGGAGACAATAACGGGTGGCCATATTTATATTGAGGGACTTGATACGACAGATAAGAAGGCCGATATCAACAAAATCCGGACGGAAGTCGGCATGGTCTTTCAGCATTTTAACTTATTTCCGCATAAAACGGTCCTTCAAAATATCATGCTTGCGCCCATAAAAGTGCGGAAAGTTTCCAAGGAACAGTCAGCAGAGACTGCCATGGAGCTGCTTAAGAAAGTGGGTCTTTCCGATAAGGCGAATGCTTATCCAGACTCTTTATCAGGTGGACAAAAACAGCGCGTTGCCATTGCAAGGTCTTTGGCAATGGGTCCTAAGATCATGTTGTTTGATGAACCCACTTCGGCACTGGATCCGGAAATGGTCGGTGAAGTGCTCGAAGTCATGAAGCAACTGGCGAAAGAAGGGATGACGATGGTTGTCGTGACCCATGAAATGGGATTTGCAAAAGAAGTCGGGGACCGTGTGATATTCATGGACGAAGGGCTGATCATAGAAGAAAACATTCCAAGTGAGCTTTTTGACAACCCTCAGCAGGAAAGGACTAAAGCATTTTTAAGCAAAGTCCTATAATACATACGCAAAAAAGAAAGAAACCTTCCGAAATCGGGAGGTTTCTTTTTAGGGACATTACTTAATGTATGAAGCACCTAAAAGCGATTCAGGGCTTTTACCGAGCACCAGCATACTGATTTTCGCGAATCCGGTATTTTCATTTTGGGAGAAGGTTTGTCGAAGAACCTCGATATTCGGATCATCCTTTAACTTTTGAACTTCATCTTTATATAAATTGATAACGGAGGGCATAACGAATTCAGGGGTGTATTCGTTTGGGTTTTCATCCATGATTAATGTGCCCATATATTGATATTTAAATTGGAAAGCTCGTGTTAAGGCAACGACATGAAGAAGTTTTTTAAATAATTCGGGGTATGAATATTCAATTTTTTCTAACGCTTCTTCCGCTGCTTGTAACTCATCGACACTAGATAAAGTGATCATGAATATCTCCTTTCTGAAAATATGAATATATCAGCGTTGCAGTGCTTTTTACTCACTACCAAGTCTAACTCGGCATGTAAATAAAGTAAAATGGTTAGATGTTATCATGAAGATAACCTATATCTATGACAGTGCTTACATTATTTTCTAACTATCTTTTTTAGCTAATGCTTCTTTGGTATATTTCAGCCATTCCTTTGCAGCGTATGAAAGGTATTGATCCTTGCTCCAAATGAATGCCAATTTCCAACGAAGAGATGGACTTTTTATCTTGATGGCCTTCACGCGACTATCCGGCCGGCATAGGCCTTCTGGTAAAAGGGAAATGCCAAGCTTGCAGTAGACCATTTCTTCTATAAAGTCCCAACGTGAGCTTTCCGTTACAATATGCGGTGAGAATCCGGACTCTTCGCAAGATGAAATGATGAGGTCACGCAGGACATAATCTTTGTTGGAAAGAATAAAAGACTCATTTTGAAGGTCACTTAAACTGATTTCATCCTCAGAAGCAAGGGGGTGGGAGGGATGAACGATCAACTTGATGTCTTCTTCTAAAAAGGCAAAATGGTGAAATAAAGCGGTGTTAGTCGGCAGGACGATGACGCCTATATCCAGCTGGTCATTTTGAACGGATTCTTCAATTTTTTTTGAACCAGCTTCGACTAGTTGAAAGGTGATATTGGGATAATCTTCATGAAAACGGCTAAGAATTCGGGGGAAGAAAGAGGCATTGATAATCGGTGGTAAGCCGATTCGTATGTGTCCCTTTTTCAGGCCTAATAAATTATCCATTTCGGTTTCTAAATTATGAAAGGCTTTATCAATTAATTTTGCCTGTTCCAATACGACTCGACCGGCATCGGTCAGAGCCAATTGCTTACGGGAACGATCGAAAAGTTCCACCCCGAGTTCGGCCTCCAGATTTTTAATCATTTTACTGATGGTCGGCTGAGTAATGAACAAGTGATCGGCTGCCCGAGTGAAACTGTTAAAATTATTCACTTCTATAAAGTATTGTAAATGCTTAATATCCATCACATCACCTGCTTATTTCTCTAAAGTACTTTCATTTTACCTGTATACAGAAGGGTTTGTAAAATAAGATTCGCTTGGAAACAGTGTTTCGCCCGTTATATCCTCAACCAACAGAAAAGCTGGTCTCAAAGGAGCCCAGCTTTTCGAAAAAATGATGATGATGTGCTTATTTAACTAACAGGACAGGGACCGGTGAGTTCTGCACGATATAGTGACTGACGCTTCCGAGGAATTCCTTGAATCCGCTTAAACCACGGCTGCCCATGATGATAAGGTCACAGTTATGAGACTCGGCATGGTCCAATAAAGTATGGATGGCCGACCCCTCTACTACAAAAGTCTGAGTTGGATTCGGGATTTCTGATAATAACGCATCCGCTTTTGAAATGACTTCATTTCCATACTTCAGCATCGACCCCTCGATTTCCTGAAAAGCATTTCCATATATGCTTGGATGAATTGGAAGCGTTACAGCGTGCAGCACATGTATTTCGATGGCTGGTTCCAATTTGGCTAATTCAATCGCTTTTTCTAAAGATTTTCGGGCTAAATCAGATTCGTCATAGGCAACTAATATTTTCGAGCAAATCATGTTGATCCTTCCCTTCATTTTCAAGAATATACTTTTATTATAGCAGGTAAAAGGACTTGTATCTTTTCATTTTATTAAATTTTGTGAATATTTGTTGAAGTTTACGTTAACGTCAATGGTAAAATAAAGGTAAATAATCCCTTTGTAAGGTGTGGTTATAGTATGTACACAATTTCTGAGTTAGCAAAAGAGTTTGATTTGACAACGAGAACGCTCCGGTACTATGAAGAATTAGGTATGCTTAGGCCAAATCGGACCGAAACGGGAAACAGGGTTTATGGTAAGAAGGAGTATGCCCAACTTAAAATCATCATGCGTGGCAAGAAGTATGGGTTTTCCTTAGAAGAAATTAAGGATATTGTCGTGCTGTTCGAACAGGACAGAACTGGTGTCAAGCAACTGGAAAGAACGATTGAAAAAGCCGGACAGAAATTATCCGAAATAAATGTACGCATGAAAGAGCTTGATGAATTGAAACAGGAGTTTGAATATATGATTCATGATTTTACGGAAACCCTTTACAGCTTGAAGGTTAAATCATAAGGAAACGTCAAAAAAATGAAAACGAAAGAGGTGGAGGATTTGAACATTCAAGAATCGGTTGCGGTAGTGACAGGCGGGGCTTCAGGTCTAGGGGAGGCGACAGTTAGAAATATCATCCATAACGGTGGGAAAGCAATCATCCTTGATCTCTCCGAAGAAAAAGGGGCCAAGCTGGTCGCAGAGTTGGGGGATTCCGTCCTGTTCGTTAAAGCGGACGTGACGCAAGAGGATAGTGTCACATCCGCACTGGATCAAGGAATTGAAACATTCGGGTCGATTAACACGGTCGTCAATTGCGCGGGGATTGCCATTGGTCAGAAGGTGGTCAGTCGGAAAGGTACACATGAATTGAAAGCGTTCTCAAAAGTAGTGACGGTCAATTTGATTGGTACATTCAATGTCATTCGTCTCGCTGCTGAAAGAATGGTCCATAACCAGGTTAACAAAGATGGAGAACGCGGAGTGATCATCAATACGGCTTCGGTGGCTGCTTTTGAAGGCCAAATCGGCCAGGCTGCCTATAGTGCCTCCAAAGGTGGCATCGTCGGCATGACGTTACCGATTGCCAGGGACCTTGCCTCTTATGGCATTCGAGTCGTTTCGATTGCACCCGGTTTGTTTCATACGCCGATGTTCGACTCGCTCCCTGAAGAAGCGAGGACTTCCCTAGGGAAAACGGTACCGTTTCCTTCAAGGCTCGGGTATCCGAACGAATACGCGAAGCTCACGGAAAGCATAATCACCAACCCGATGCTGAACGGGGAGACGATCAGGCTGGACGGGGCAATCCGGATGTCCCCTAGGTGATGATAATCTTTCGTAATATGAAATAAGAATAGAAAAGAAAGAGGAGAGAGAACAGATGAAGCATCCCTACTTAACAGAAGATCATGAGATTTTCCGTAAATCATTACGCAAGTTTTTAGAGAAAGAAGCCGTTCCGAATTATGAACAGTGGGAAGAAAATCGAATCATACCCCGTTCATTCTGGGAGAAGATGGGTGAGCAAGGCTTTTTATGTCCGGATCTTGATGAAGAGTTTGGTGGTTCAGGAGTGGATTGGGGCTTTCCGGTCATCATCAATGAAGAACTGGAAAGAGTGGGTTCCGGCCTGATTGGTTTCGGGCTTCATAGTGATATTACGGTACCCTATATATCAGCATATGGTACCGAGGAGCAAAAGCGGCGATGGCTTCCTGCATGTACGACTGGGGAAAGGATTACAGCCATTGCCATGACGGAACCGGGAACGGGTTCGGATTTGGCCAATATTAAAACTACGGCGATTTTGGATGGAGATCATTACGTCATTAACGGACAAAAAACATTCATCACAAATGGTATACATGCTGATCTGATTATCGTTGCTTGTAAAACCGATCCAAATGCGGTTCCCAAGCATAGAGGTGTCTCATTAGTCGTAGTTGAACGAGATGCACCTGGATTTTCCCGGGGAAGAAAGTTGAAAAAGCTTGGGTTGCATTGTCAGGATACGGCAGAGCTCATTTTTGAAGATTGTCGGGTGCCAAAGGAAAACCTGCTTGGCGAAGAGGGCAAAGGATTTACCTATTTAATGGAGAAGCTGCAGCAGGAACGCCTTGTGGTCGCAATCTGTGCACAGGCGGCATCCGAGGACATGCTGGCGGATACGATCGAGTACGTGAAAAGCCGTGAAGCGTTCGGGAAATCAGTGAGCCAATTCCAGAATACCCAATTTAAGATTGCCGAAATCGCAACGGAAATCAAAATGGGACGTGCTTTCCTTGATCAGTTGATTGCAAACCATATGGCCGGGGAAAATGTGGTCACCGAAGTGTCAATGGCTAAATGGAGATTGACGGAAACGGCCAGGAAAATTTCCACAGAATGCATGCAGCTTCATGGTGGGTATGGCTTTATGGAAGAATACAAGATTGCTAGACGATATAGAGATATACCTGTAGCGAGCATTTACGCCGGAACGAATGAAATCATGAAGAAAATCATAGCCAAGAACCTTGGTCTATAAAAAAACAGGAATAGAAGGGAAGCGATTAAATGCGCGAAGTGGTTATCGTCGAAGGGATTCGTACTCCGGTTGGTAGAAGGAATGGTGTCTTGAAAGATTTCCGTCCAGATGAATTAGCCGGTGAGGTGTTACGAAATCTGGTAGAAAAAGCAGGAATTGATCCAGCCATCGTTGAAGATGTCATTTTAGGCTGTGTAACTCAAGCAGGGGAGCAGGCTGGAGATATTGCCCGCATCGCTGCCTTGATTGCCGGTTATCCGATTGAAGTGCCTGGAACGACCATCGACCGTCAATGTGGATCGAGCCAGCAGGCTGTTCATTTCGCTTCCCAAGCCATTCTATCAGGGGATATGGATGTGGTTGTAGCTGGTGGTGTGGAAAATATGTCCCGTGTTCCGATGGGCTTCAACTACCAAGGAGCGACAACCAGCCAAAAGTATTTGGGTAGGTATGAGGTGATCAATCAAGGCCTTTCAGCCGAACGAATCGCCGAAAAGTGGGAAATATCGCGTGAGGAATGTGATGCATACTCTGTTGAAAGCCATGAAAGGGCCTTGCGTGCCCAAAAAGAAGGCTATTTTGACCGGGAAATCATTCCTGTCACAGGGACGGATAAAGAAGGAAACTTGATTGATGTGACAGCCGACCAAGGGCCAAGGGCCGGAACGACGGTTGAGGTCCTTTCTGGACTGAAACCCGTTTTTAAAGAAGATGGACTGATTCATGCCGGGAATTCGAGCCAAATCAGCGACGGGGCTGCGGCTTTACTGTTAATGGAAAGAAGCAAGGCAGAAGGGCTTGGTCTGAAACCACGTTTTAAAGTGCATACACGGGTGGTTGTCGGTTCAGATCCGACCTTGATGCTGACAGGACCGATCCCGGCCACGCAAAAAGCTTTGGAGAAATCGGGCCTTTCCATTGAAGATATCGATATCTTTGAAGTCAATGAAGCATTCGCCCCCGTTCCGCTAGCATGGTTGAAGGAAACGGGTGCTGACCCGCAGAAGCTGAATCCAAACGGAGGCGCGATTGCCCTGGGGCATCCACTTGGCGGAAGCGGTGCCCGATTGATGGTTTCCATGATGCATGAATTAGAAAGGACAGGCGGCCGATATGGACTGCAAACCATGTGTGAAGGACATGGAATGGCCAATGCAACGATTATTGAAAGGTTGGATTAATCGGTAATTTCACGTGAAGGTAAAGGCTTGGAAAAGAAGAAGCTGTCATCATCAGGCAAGTGCTGGATGATGCAGGTTACTTGAGGAGGAAAAGAGATGTCAGTTACGATTAACACGCTATTCGATCAGACGGTTCAAAAATTCCCCATTAAAGAAGCTATCTACGACGTGAGAAGAAATATCCGATATACATACATCCAGTGGAATGACCAGGTGAATAGGTTGGCAGCGGCGCTCCAAGCAGAAGGTGTCCAAAAGGGGGACCGGGTCTCGACCTACCTTTATAATAATGAAGAACTGGCCACCGCATTTTTTGCCTGTGCCAGGATTGGGGCGGTCTTTAATCCGATTAACTTTCGATTGATGGCCGAAGAGTTAGCCTTCATCATAAGTGATGCAAAGCCAAAGGTCCTCCTGTTCGAGTCTGCGCTGCAAACGTCCGTGGCGGCGATTGAAAAGCGTTTCCCAAGCATTGCTTTTTGGTTTATCGATGAGAAAGTGCCTAGCTATGCCACAAGTTATCGGGAAAAACTAATCCATACCTCCTCCATGCCAGTAGAGGTCGATATTCATGAAAATGATGTCTATGCCATCATGTATACGAGTGGGACGACAGGCAGGCCTAAAGGAGTCGTCCATCTTCATAAGGACATGGTCGAGCAGTCAGCGATTTTGATAGAGGCGATGAAATATGAAAGTAGAGACAGCGGGTTGATTACCGCACCCATGTTTCATTGTGCTGAATTGCACTGTTCGTTTTTACCGCGCGTGCAGGTCGGCGCTAAGAATGTGATCATGCATCAGTTCCATCCTAAACAGGCATTGGAACTAATTGAATCAGAGGGAATCACCAAACTGTTTGCGGCCCCGACGATGTGGAACATGCTCCTTCAGGAGAACCTGGAGAACTATAATATTCAAAGTCTGAACCTCGGGTTGTACGGTGCAGCCCCCATGGCACCAGCGCTCGTTCGCACTTGTCAGGAAAAGCTTGGCATTCAATTCATCCAGGCTTATGGGATGACCGAAATGGGCCCTGCCATCACGTTGCTGTTAGAAGACGATCAAATCAGGAAATCCGGTTCAGCGGGACAGGCGTGCCGTGGCCATGAAATCATCATTGCCCGTCCAAGTGAAGAAGGCCCAGCGGATCCTGAAGATATGATGGGCCCTGGGGAAACAGGCGAAATTCTTGTGAAAGGACCCTGTATCATGCAAGGGTACTTCCAAAGAGAGGGAGAGACGGAAAAGGCCCTTCATAAAGGCTGGTACCATTCGGGGGATATCGGATTCCTTGATGAAGACGGTTTTTTATGGGTCAAGGATCGCGTGGATGATATGATCATTTCAGGCGGTGAAAATGTCTATCCACGTGAAGTGGAAGATACCCTTTATGAACATCTTGGGGTCCTCGACTGTGCGGTGATCGGTCAACCAGATGATAAATGGGGAGAAACGGTAACGGCCTTCATTGTTGCGAAAGACCCCTTGTTGACAGAGAGCGATTTAGAGAAATGGTGCAAGAGTAGCGTGACACTGGCGAACTATAAGCGGCCCCGGCGATATATCTTCTGTGATGAGTTACCGAGAAACGCCAGCGGCAAAATCCAAAAGTTCATGCTTCGCAAACAGTTAGAAGAAAACGTCATGAAGGAACAATAATTTTGAAAGCCCCTAAAAAGCATAAGCGAATAGCCGATAAAATTAGGGACAACATGAGAGAACGATAATGGGGGGAACAAGTTGAGTAAGTCATTTCGTATTGCATGGCATGCAGTAATCGATGAAGAATCCATTCTTGAAGGACGTAGTTTAGTGCAAGCTGATAGCGATCAAGCTGCAGCCAGTAAGTTAATTTATGAAAAATCCACAGAATATCGTCTAAGGCAACAATGGGTCATGATCGATTCATTGATTGAATTAGTGAATGAATAAAATGTAAAAGGAGACTCCGTTTTTTATAGGAGTCTCCTTATGTTTGTATATTTAGGGCATTGTTATCCACATGCAAAATATAAAAGAATCAAGGATTTTAGCTCCTTATCCACACTATCCACATAGTTATCCATAATTTACATTATTTTCATGTGAGTAAGACGAGTCTTAATGCCTATATTTTATCTGTGTATTCAGAAAATATCAACAATATCCACAGGCTTGTGGATAAGACGATGTGGATAAAAAGAGGCTGAAACGAATCAGCCCCTTAAAGCATGTGATTATTTACGATTGTGTGCACGACGATCTGCGGCATTGGCTCGTGCTTGAGCTTCCATATCATCTTGGTCGGCTAGTTCGGTAGAAAATTCTACATCAATTCCGTCACTTTTGAGGTTTTTCGGTACCTGTGGAAGTTTTTGTGTATTTTTGTCCCGATTATGGTGAATGTTATTTCGTCCCATGTTAGCGCCCCCTAGATGAAATATAAATAAGCAGGAAATGATATTAAATCATTTCCTGCTTATTTTGTACGCAATGGTCGATCAGCATGTACGGAAAAATGCTCCAAACTTAACGGCGTGATTTCTTTTGCGTAAAACCACCGGCACGGTCTGCCTGCTTGAATTCTCGTGAGTAAGTGACCGCTTGCATGCTCGATAAGTTACTTCTTTCTTTATCCGTTTTCTTTGCCATTGAGATCATCTCCATTTCGCGTGATAATCCTATTTTTTCCCAAAAACACTCAATCATACATGTAAAATATCTTCTAGCGCCATTTTAAGAGTAGGAAATGAAAATGTGAATTCCTCTTGTATGAGTTTGTTGGGCAGGACCTTTTGGCCCTCTAGGACGAGTACGCTCATTTCGCCAAGGGCAGCTTTTAAAAGGAATGGAGGAACAGGGAACCAGTGTGGCCGGTGCATGACGGTGCCGATCGTTTTACCGAACGTCTCCATCTGAACGGGGGTAGGTGCAGTGAAATTGACTGGACCTTGCACGGTTTGGTTTTTCATGCAAAAAGTGATGGCACGTGCGACATCCT
This sequence comes from Peribacillus sp. NPDC097675, assembly GCF_050277655.1. NCBI lineage: Bacteria > Bacillati > Bacillota > Bacilli > Caryophanales > Bacillaceae > Peribacillus > Peribacillus sp. NPDC097675. Next base: position 54,616 of record NZ_JBNNSK010000014.1, read on the forward strand.
GAATGTGAATCCAGGAAAGCCACTGGCTACCCTTGCCAATTTTTCCGCCTCCGAAAAGTTTGTAGGGAAGGGTCATCATCGGGAGCGCCCCTTCTTTTTCCCCAAGGATAACACCAAATCTTGTTAGAACGACCCGTTCACTGTATGAACTGGCCTTCATCGCTTCTTTTTCCCATAACTTGACCGTACGGGCGAGAAAGTCATCCCCGATGGAATCCGATGCTTCGGTAAAGGTTTCTTGATCGGATATGCCATAGTAGCCCACTGCACTTGCATTGATGAGGCACATTATTTTCTTTGGGAGCTTCGAGAGGATGCGGTTCATTTCTTTGGATGACTCGACCCTGCTTTCAACAATCCTGCGTTTCCGTTCCTGCGACCAACGACCGCTGTTTAAGGACTCCCCAGCGAGGTTAATGAATACATCAAGGTCCTCCAACTGTCGTTCAGGGCTTGCCCCTGCACTCAGCCAGCCCACATACTGGATCTGCTTTTGTTTTTTATGTTGATCGGGGTGTCTTGTCAATATATATAATTCATGATTTTCTTTTAATAATTCATCGATAAGAGCAGTTCCGACAAAACCACTTCCACCGGCAATGGCTATTTTCATGAAAATCACATCCTTTTTCTTTCTTTCCTTCACTTTAACATGCTCAAGTTCTTTTTTCATTTTTGGACGTGCTTGTCTAGAAAAGGTCTACGGAAACGGGTAAAGTAAAGAAGGGGGTGGAAAGTATGCCGAACATAACAAAAATAACGACCCAAAAGAAACGGACAGACCGTTACAACATATTTGTCGATGATAAATATGCGTTCAGTGTGGACGAAGAGGTCCTGCTGAAATTTCAGTTGAAAAAAGGGACGGTACTCGATGACTTGCTACTTGCCGAAGTGCAGTTTCATGACGAAATCCAAAAGGCGTTTACCGATGCCCTCAATTATTTATCCTACCGCATGCGTTCGGAATCGGAAGTACGCCTGTACCTAAAAAAGAAGGATTACGAAGAGCCTATTATAAAAGAAGCGATACATAAGCTATATAGCTTTCACTATTTAGACGATCTTGAATTTGCCAAGGCCTATGTCCGGACCCATGTGAATGGTGGCAATAAAGGGCCGATAACGCTAAAGCAGGAACTGAAGGAAAAAGGGATACAAGATAAGCTGATTGAGCAGGCTTTGATGGAGTACCCTCACGAGATCCGAGTCGAGCATGCAAGAAAGCTTGCTGGAAAATCAATAAAGAAGGAAAAGAACATCTCGGAACGGGCATTACGGCAGAAAGTGGAACAAACGTTAGCACGCAAAGGGTTTCCCCGGGATATCATTAATGAGGCATTGGAAGATGTGGCTGTGGAAAAAGATGAGGATGAACAATTTACCTCACTTTCGCATCAAGCCGAAAAGTTTCAACGCCGTTATCGGAATTATGAAGGCTTTGAATACACTCAAAAGATGAAGCAGGCCTTATACCGTAAAGGCTTTCCGCTTGAATTGATCGACCGCTATTTAAATGATTCAGAAATGGATTAAAGTTCCCTCATAGCCAAAACGCATAATTTTGTTTAAAATAGAAATATCTATTATTTCATGTAAGGAGCCTACATATGAGCGAGGTAAGATATAGCACCATGTCGGATTACGAACTGCAACAAGAAATTGCAACACTGACGGAAAAGGCGAGAAAAGCCGAGCAACTGGGTATGGTGAATGAATATTCCGTACTGGAACGTAAAGTAACCATGGCTAAAGCGTATCTGTTGAATCCGGATGATTTCAAAAAAGGTGAAATTTATCAAATCGATGGGGATCCAGGTGTCTATTTCAAAATAGACTATATGAATGGCGTTTTCGCCTGGGGATATCGTTTGGGTGGAGATGGGAAAGAGGAAGCGTTGCCCATTTCCATGTTGAAATAAAAAAGGAATCGTCAACGAACCGATTCCTTTGCTGATTGATTATTCTATTCCGTTCTTTCGTTTGAAGCTTTCATCCGTTCTTGTGGATGTGTATTAATGCTGCCATCCGCTCGTTTTGATGCATATCTCGCTTTTGCGCGAGGTTCGCCTTGGAATTTATTATTGTTTTGGTTAGGAAAACCTTTTTGTTTATTTCTCAAGTTTTTCTCCTCCAAGCATTAGAATAAGTAAAAAAATTGTTTCTGTTCTTTACTAGTATGGGTAAGGAACAGTAAAATTCAGTCTGTAAAAATATTGGCAACGGGGTGGTGGTTAAATGAATGATTACCATGAAAGATTAACCAAGATTTTGCTCGAGAAAAATGATCACATTACGTATGAGCAGGCTTTGACTTGGGTTGAGTTATTATGGGAAGATTTCGAGGCGACCTATGCGAAAGCAGGACATGAGTATGCAGGCGAAGAAATGACATCACGTGTTGTCAGAACCTGGATCGATAACTATGGAGAACGATTCCACGAATTCATTGCACAGAATCCAAAATATAAACATTTATTGGATCAACAGAATCACCTTCATTAAAAAAAGCTGATTCCATCGGATTTTTCTCCCATGGAATCAGCCTTTCTTATTTAGTCCTACAAAATAATATTCAATTTCTTCTTGAGTTTCGCTTCACTGAAAATCCATCCGGTAAATGAATTCAGGATGTTTAAGTCATCGTCCAGATGAACAACAGCGACAAAAGGGTAATATCCGTTGCTACGGTATCTTAAATCAATGAAACGGACTTCGTAATAGTCCTCATTTTGCTCAATTTCCCATCTATAAACTGGGGAAAAAGAGAGAAAGGCTGCCAAATTGATATCATGCTTGGCGGCTTCAAGAATTTCGCTGTCCGGAAGCGGAATTCGATTGAAGGTATCAAGAATGGTCACATAGCCGCGATCGGCACGGGCGACATAATAATGCTTTTCGGCAATCACGGCTATTCGCCAACGGTGATAACTCATGGTTGGTGATAAGAGGATTTTTCTCGCTCCCGGAATCTGTTGCCTGACTGCTCTCTTCACGAAGGCTCGTTCCCGGAAACGGGCGAGATAATAAAGGATGAGTATGGCATACATCGTAAGGAACAGATAACCTGGGGAGAAACCGTATCCCCATAATATCAGGCCGCCAACATGGATCCCGAAGATGAACGGGTCGAACGTATTGATGACCCCGAGTGCCACCCAATTTGAGGAAATTGGCCGTAGAGCCTGTGTCCCATAGGCGTTAAAGATATCGACGAAAACATGAAGGAATACGGCCAGAAATGTCCAGAGCCATAAATGAAGGTAATTCGCTTCAGGCATAATAAGAAAAAGGGTGCCACTAATAAGTAAGGGCCAAAGTAACACGGCGGGTATCGAATGCGTGATGCCCCGGTGGTTCCGTATATAAACAGCGTTATTCTTTAGTTTTAAAACGGTGTCGATGTCAGGAGCTTGTGATCCCAAAACCGTACCAGCCATTACTGCACTGAACGTAATGGGGTCTTGCGCAATGACAGGATCTAATGTGGCAAGTCCTCCAAGTGCAATTCCCATGACAAAGTGAGTACCTGTATCCAAAAGTTAAACCTCCCTGCCACAATTTAGAAAAATGTCTTCTTTCATCATACCGTACTTATATATTATCTATCAAATGAATATATTTTGACTTATTTATCTTTCCCATTAAAATAAAACGAATAAGTGCTGTTAAAAAAAGAATGCCCATTATTGTGTATTCCCATTTTTAATAAGAGTGTAACATCTTTGGAGGAACTAAACTGTGAAAGAAATAATGATACCAACCATAGAGAAAATAAATATCGAAGCGTTTCAAAAAGATTTGGTCGACTGGTTCCTTGAAGAACAAAGAGAATTGCCATGGCGGGAAAATAAGGACCCTTACAGGGTTTGGGTTTCTGAAATCATGCTGCAGCAAACGAGGGTCGATACCGTCATTCCCTACTTTAACCGGTTCGTGGACTGGTTCCCGACTCTTGATGATTTTGCGATGGCCGATGAGGAAAAGGTTTTAAAAGCATGGGAAGGTCTTGGGTATTACTCGAGGGTCCGTAATCTGCACAGTGCCGTCCAGGAAGTAAAGGCAACCTATAATGGCATTGTTCCCGATAGTCCCGAGGAAATTTCTAAATTAAAGGGTGTCGGACCCTACACAGCCGGAGCGATTTTGAGCATTGCCTATGGTAAGCCGGAACCGGCCGTAGATGGAAACGTCATGCGTGTGCTGTCACGTATCCTGATGATTTATGAAGATATCGCTAAACCAAAGACAAGAAAGACCTTCGAAGTGGCCGTCCGCAAGCTGATCGACCATAATCATACATCTGAATTCAATCAAGCCCTTATGGAATTGGGAGCACTCATATGCACACCAGGCAAGCCTGCTTGCTTGCTATGTCCTGTGCAAAGCCATTGCCTGGCATTTGAGGAGGGCGTACAGTCCGAGCTTCCAGTGAAAATCCAAAAGAAGAAATCTCGTGACGTGCCAATCGTTGCGGCGATATTGACGAATGAAGCAGGTGAATTCCTCATTCACAAGCGAGCTTCAGAAGGCTTGCTTGCAAATCTGTGGGAATTCCCGAACTTCGAGATCCATACGACCCTTCAGCATAAAAGGGACTTCTTCAAATCACGGTTTCAAGAAACGTACGGCAGCAAACCGGAACTGAATGATTCGCTCGTGAAAATTGAACATGTTTTCTCCCATCTAGTCTGGAAAATGGACACGTATACCGGATTGGTGAAGGAACCGATTGGTGAAGACATCCTAATGGAAAATCAACTGAGGTGGGTGAGTAAGACGGAGATGGAGGCGTATGCGTTTCCCGTATCTCACCAAAAAATGATGAAAGCCTATAACGATAGGGTTTAACTCGGTTTGATCTTTCTTTGTGGCAAATGAATTTCATAAAAAAAGATGCCGTAAATGGCATCTTTTTTATATATAACTCAATCGTAGCTTATTTCGGTACCATGCGTGTAATCGGCTTCCTGTCGTTTCAGTCCGCCTCTTCTTTCAATTTCTTGTACGATTTCTTTATGGATACTCTGTCCTTCTTGGTTCAAATAAGGTACCATTTGTTGAAGGGAGTGATGGAAATAAGCAAGTTCGCTACCTTCCCAATCAGATTTCTCCATCATGGACAACTCGGTCATATCACGTCCAACATACATAAGCACACACTCCTTTTTTATTAGGTATACTTTAATGTTCACTCAGAAGGGATGGAATAAACATATGGAACAAAAAGTAGCGCTCGTTACAGGAAGCAGTAAGGGTCTAGGAAGAAGCACGGCATTAAGGCTTGCAGAAGAAGGCTACGACCTTGTTATTAATTATGCCCGGAGCAAGTCCAAAGCATTAGAAGTGGCGGCTGAAATCGAGGCAATGGGGCGTAAAGCACTTGTCGTTAAGGCCAATGTGGGGGATGTCGCGAAAGTGAAAAATATGTTCGCGGAAATCGATGCCTATTATGGACGTTTGGATGTCTTCATCAACAATGCTGCATCGGGTGTACAACGTCCTTTAATGGATCTTGAAGAGACGCATTGGAATTGGACCATGGACATCAATACGAAAGCCCTTCTATTCTGCGCCCAAGAAGCGGCGAAGTTAATGGAAAGAAACGGCGGAGGGAAAATTGTCAGCATCAGTTCGCTTGGGTCGATCCGTTATTTGAAAAACTATACGGCTGTCGGAGTATCCAAAGCCGCACTTGAAGCGCTAACTAGGTATTTGGCGGTCGAATTGGCTTCAAGAAATATATGCGTCAATGCCGTTTCAGGTGGTGTCATCGATACGGATGCATTAAAATCTTTCCCGAACCGTGAACAAATGCTTGCGGAAGCGGCCGACCAAACACCTGCAGGAAGGATGGTCGAAATCGACGATATGGTGAACACGATTCTCTTCTTGATAGCAGACGAATCAAGCATGATTCGCGGACAAACAATCATCGTCGATGGAGGCATTTCCTTGCTTGTGTAAAATAATTGGTAAAAATTAGCCGGATAGTACACGATAATGATGGATATCTTATTATCGTGGAGGTGATATCAATGGCTAAGAACAAAACACAATCAGGTACTGACATCCAACAAGTGAAGAAACAAAACGCGCAATCTCAACAAGGCCAAGGCCAATACGGTACTGAGTTTGCAAGTGAAACAAATGTTCAAGAAGTGCAACAACAAAACCAAAAATCCCAAAGCAAAAAAAGCCAAGGGTAATTAACTCCAAACGATAAGGCATCCTTCTGTGAAGGGTGCCTTTTAATTTCTTCATTACACCTTACTTCCAGTCTTTTCTCCAATTTTTAACTGATTTAACGATGCTATCGTTACTCACCTTACAGGTTCCCTTCTTAACATTTACCCATAACCATAATAATCCATTCCGCATTGCCCAAAAAATAAAGATATTCAAAATACTTCACGTATACACTGTCTTTTTTCAAAGAGGTAAGTTTTAAAATTAAAGTAAAAGGAAATAGTGGATATTAATAGAATATACATACTATGGGAAAAATCAGATTTAGGATGGTGCAAATATGGAAGAATTTAACCGGCTTATTAACGCTCAGTTGAAAACGATGGAACAACTTTTATATGTCCAATCCGAAATCGAAAGATGCCAAGACATAGAGAAACAATTCCTTATGAAGCAGGAAGAAGATAAAGCAAAGTCCATTCAAGAGGAAATTCAAGATAGAAAAAAAGAACTAACGAAGATTCATGAAACGTTCGAACGGCAAACAGAGGATGTTATTCGTTATTATCAGCAGGAACAGGCCGCTGTACAATAAAACCATTTATTGGCTAATTTTCACGTAAGAATGAGGAAAAGGTCGTTTTTTTTGGTCTTTTTACACATTTTTACTGGAGATTAGCCTCTTTTGTTTTAAATTTACGAATAAATCGCTATAATATAGGAATATAGGGTAAATGGAAAAAATGTATATAATTTAAATTGCAAACGGTTGTAACGGAATAGGGCACAGAACGTTGAAAAGGTGTCTATAGAAAGTAGGGATAGATAAATGGGGATTGTTCCTGCCGAAGGAGGAAAAATCCAAATCCAAAGCTATAAACATAATGGACATATCCATCGTATCTGGGAAGAAACCACCGTATTGAAGGGAACTCAAAACTTGGTGATAGCTGCCAATGACCGGACGATCGTGACAGAATCGGATGGTAGGACCTGGATAACAAGGGAACCGGCGATTTGCTATTTTCATTCAAAGTATTGGTTTAATGTTATTGGCATGTTGAGAGAGGACGGGGTGTATTACTACTGTAATATCAGTTCTCCGTTCACATACGATCCGGAAGCATTGAAATACATTGATTATGATTTGGACATCAAAGTATTCCCAGATATGACGTTTAATTTGCTGGATGAGGATGAATACGAGAGACATTCAAAAGAGATGAATTATCCTGAAGCTATCGATAAGATTTTAAAGCAGAATGTAGACTATTTGATTTATATGATACGTCAGAGAAAGGGACCATTCTCAGCGGAATTCATTGATAGTTGGTATGAGCGTTATTTAACGTATCGATAAGTGAGATGGCCTGCTGCTAACCATGCAGGCTTTTTCTTTTGTAGATGGGTATGGAGAGTTTACTGGTTTGAGTAGGGTATAGTAAAAAGAGAAACTTGAGGAAAATGGAGGAACCCCGTGGGCAGCATTAAGAGATATATGCAATTCGTTAAGCCATATAAATGGCAGATTATCGGGACGGTCTTCATTGGCCTATTAAAGTTCGGGATTCCATTGTTGATTCCTTTGTTGAGTAAATATGTTGTGGATGACATCATCAACGGCAATCTGACGACTGCAGAGAAGAATGAACACCTTTTATGGGCAATGGGCATCATGGTATTCATTTTCGTGGCGATTAGACCTCCAATTGAATACTACCGGCAATATTTTGCCCAATGGACCGGAACAAAAATCTTATATGATATCCGTAATGATTTATTCACTCATGTACAAAAATTGAGCTTTAAGTATTATTCCAATACAAGGGTGGGCGAGGTCATCTCGAGGATGATCACCGATGTGGAGCAAACGAAGAATTTCGTGATCACTGGGTTGATGAACTTGTGGCTCGATATTGCGACCATCGCTATTGTCATAGTGATCATGTTTACGATGGATGTGAAGCTGACAATCGTATCTATTCTTATGCTGCCATTTTATGCATTCTCGATCAAGCATTTCTTCGGCAAGCTAAGGGTCTATACGAGAGTCCGTTCACAAGCTTTGGCCGATGTGCAGAGCCATCTTCATGAGCGTGTCTCCGGCATGTCTGTCATTAAAAGCTTTGCAATCGAAGACCGTGAACAGGAGCTGTTTGCGAAGCAAAATAAAAACTTCCTCGATAAGGCTCTCAAGCATACAAGCTGGAATGCCAAATCGTTTGCCGTCGTGAATACCATCACGGATATTGCGCCATTATTGGTGATTGGCTTTGCCGGTTATCAAGTCATACAGGGGCAGCTGACTCTAGGAACGATGGTTGCCTTCGTCGGCTTCATAGACAGGCTATACAATCCACTGCGCCGCGTCGTGAACTCTTCGACGACGATGACCCAAACCTTGGCTTCCATGGACCGGGTATTCGAATTCGTGGATGAGAAATATGATATTGACGATGCACCGGATTCAAAAGAACTGAAGAAAGTGGATGGACGTATCACGTTCAAGGATGTTTCGTTTGCCTATGACGAGAAGGAAGCGCCTGTTTTAAAACATATCAACCTGGATGTGTTGCCAGGTGAAACGATTGCCCTTGTCGGAATGAGCGGTGGTGGTAAATCCTCCATCGTCAGTCTGATCTCCCGTTTTTATGATGTTACGGAGGGGGCCGTGTTACTGGATGGAACCGATATTAGAAACTATCAAGTCCGAAGCTTGCGGGATAAGATCGGGATGGTGTTGCAAGATAACATCTTATTCAGTGAATCAGTCAAGGCCAATATCTTGATGGGAAAACCTGACGCTACGGACGAAGAAGTGTATGCAGCCGCAAAAGCAGCCAATGCCCATGACTTCATTATGGGTTTGAAAGAAGGCTACGAAACGAAAGTCGGCGAGCGTGGTGTGAAACTATCTGGTGGCCAAAAGCAAAGGGTGGCCATTGCCAGGGTATTCCTGAAAAACCCGCCGATCCTTGTCTTGGATGAAGCAACATCCGCCCTTGACCTGGAAAGTGAACATTACATTCAAGAAGCCCTTGATATTTTGGCGAAAGACCGAACCACAATCATCGTGGCACACCGTCTTTCCACCATTACGCATGCCGATCGAATTGTCCATATCGACAATGGGGAAATAACCGAAATCGGATCGCATGAAGAACTCATGCGAAAACAAGGCAATTATTATAAACTCTTTCAGGTCCAGCAATTGGATGATTGAATATAACTGAAAAAGATCATCTTGCTTTTGCGAGATGATCTTTTTTCTTGTGCAGAGATTGCAGAAAGAACGTCATAATATTACTTGAAAAGCAAAAAGGATGGATGGAGCAAATCATATTTGCTCCATCCATCCTTTTATTCAAGAGGCCTTTTTTTCGTACATAGGCTTTTTCTTGGTATGAGTCTTTTTCATCAAATACTTTAAATACTCCGGCAAGGCGATTCCTACGATAATCAAGAACATCCCAAACCATTGAAGCGGTGTGACGCCTTCGCCGAGGAAAATGACTGAAACGACCATCGCGGAAGGCAATTCCGCCGCACAAAGGATCGTCCCAAGACCGACACCGACTTTCGGCATACTGACGGCAAAGAAAAAGAAAGGAATTACAACACCAAGCGTGCCGAGCAAAAGACCGAAATGCCAAAGGTTGGTTTCGATAAGGTTGGTGGCAAGTGTTACCGGGTTGGTTGTGAAAACCGCAGTCAGCATGGCACCTGTCGCAATGAAAAACAAGCGTTTCATCGAAGGCTCTTCAACTGCGAACTTAGAGTTGCAAAGCATATAAAGAGCAAAAAGCAAGGCTGACAGAAGACCGAATAATACCCCGGTCAAACTAAGGGCAGATAAGGACTGGCCAAAGATTGCACCTGCAAATAATGTTCCTACGAACAGCAGACAGATGGAGAGGACCTTACTTCTGTCAGGAAGCCTTTTGTTGATGATGCTTTCGATGAGTACGCCAATCCAAGTGAACTGAAATAGAAATACGACGGCTATCGAAGCTGGAAGTTCCGCAACGGCCACAGCATATGCTTTTCCGACAAGCGCGGACATCATACCTGTAATAGCAAGCAAGCCGGCATTTTTCCACGAAATTTTATATTTAAACGAAAAAAGGAACAAAACGGCGACAATCAGCCACCCAATTAAATATTGGCTGCCAACTAGATTTCCAGAAGAGTGACCATCCTTGAATCCAAATTTCATCATTGTGGAGAGTGTACCGTATGAGATGGAACCGATTAGAACCATGATTGAATACTTCAAAAGTTGCATGTTTTTCACCCCTAAAAATAAAAATCGCCACCTGCCTAAGGCAAGTGACGAACGAAAAAAGGAAAATCCTTTTAAAATTCCGTCTCTCAGCAATTGCTGAGTTTAAACATGATTGTGTGATGAGTTATTTTAGCTTAATTCGTTTGTGAATAATTGTCAATGGAAAATCATATTTTCATTATAGTTAGATAATTTACATGTAGTAGACGAAGTTCTCCCATAGGTGGAACTAATCATAGGAGATTGATAGACATGAGGCTACAGACAAAACAAAAAAGACGGTTCTAGTAAACCGTCTCTTTAATTAATCTTCTTCATATTGGATCGACACTTCATTCTCATCTTTATGGTAAGATTGGAAGCTGACTATCAGCTTTTCAAGATGCTCCAATTGTTCATCATACTCAATGATGTACGAAATCAATGGTACAAGACGAGCGGAAAGGTGCCCGAGGTCATCATGCATTTCATCGACCTCGATTTGTTGCTCGAAGAAGAGGGCAAGAAGGTCTTTTCGACTCAAGGAACCTTGATCCCAATCATCGATTTCGTCGATGGATTTAATTTTTTCGATATGCAATAAAATCAGCTGTTCATGCTTACGGATGAGAGAATCCAGTTGGTGCAAGATGGTCTTCTGGAAATCCTCCGGCATATGGTTGATTTCATTTTCGAATTTATGAATCCTTCTCAAGGTCTCGAACGCCTTTTTCGTCGTGATGATCATTTGCCGATACACAACAAGCTTCCTCGATTTGGCAATGCTTTTCTTTTTGAAATATTCACGTTCTTCTTTGTACATGGAATAGATATGCTCCAAATCAAGCAAATCTTCTTTTAGCCGGCTAATATCTTTTTTCAATAAGGTATGTTCTGTAGCGTGCCTAGTACTGATGCGAATCCACTTCAATATATCCTCTGTCACATCTGTTATGCGTGTATAGAGCTTTGCTTCATATTTCGGCGGGATAAAAACAAGATTAACAATAAATGAGGCAATAATTCCAAGTAAAACGGATGAAAGGCGTACAAAGGCAAAATTTAAAAATTCTCCTGATTGGCTTTCCATGATTGCTATGACCGTCACGATAGAAAGTACGATCGTCTTATCCATTTTTAATTTTAAGTTTATAGTAATGACAACCATAACGGCCAAACCGATAATGAAAATATCATTACCAAATAATAATACGAAGGAAATGGCGACTAAGGCACCGATGATATTTCCCTGAATTTGTTCCAACACTGTCTGATAGGAACGGTAGATGGTTGGCTGTATGGCAAAAATCGCAGCAATCCCAGAAAGGACAGGAGCAGGAAGATTAAGCAATTCTGAAATATAAAGCGCTAAAACAATCGCTATTCCTGTTTTGAGAATGCGGGCACCAAACTTCATATATAGGTAAATCCTTTCTTATTGATGTAATTGTTCCTGATAAGAAGGCCCTCTTTATACAGGGTATTCTTAAAGTAGTATTCTAACTTATATGTTAGTACTTTACACTAATTTTTAATGTTGTAAACAAAAAGTAATGAAGCAAAGCCGTAAAAGTAATTATAAGCTTTTTACACATAGGAAAAAATGAAGATTTTATGACAATCTAAATAATTGCACTTTTCATTTAAGGATTGCTGTGAAGGAAGATGGAAAAAGCTAATGTCCTGTGTAGGGGACATTAGCTTTTTTATCATCACTCTGTAGATACAGATGGATCTGCTTGTTCCTTGACGGGAACAACTTGAAGGAAGTGATTGCCCGGATTATGGAGCAGGGCCCCAAGAGAGGCGGCTTCTTCTTTTTGTCCTTGCTCGTTTAATAGGTCCACATATTTGCCAAGTAGCTCATTTACGTCTTGCATTCCCTTCTTGGAAAGAGATTCGATCGAAATTTTTGCTCCTTTTGCAATTCTTCTTTGAATGACATCTTTTGTTAAGCCAACTTCCGGCTGAATCCTCAAATAAACGACACCGCCGGTCATGCCTGCACAAATCCATGGACCCGGATCACCTAGAACCAATCCTCTGCCGTTTGTCATATATTCGAACGCAAATCCCTTGATATTCGAGGTTACGGCAATATTCCCATTTTCTTGTTCCGGGATCGGCTTTTTCACTAGGCCACCAATAATCATATCGGCTCCTGAAAGTCGGATACCAGCCCTCGCATCGGCATCTCCTTGGGCAATAAGGAGGCCATGTTGGGCTCCATAGCCGAAGCCTTTACCGACAGAGCCATTGTAAAGCTTGCCATCTTTGCCCGGTGATTTGAAAATCGCGATATTTCCACCTATCGATGTTTTCCCTATTCCATCTTGGGCACCGCCATTTACGCTAATCGTGATGCCCTCGGTGTTATAGGCGCCAAGGCCATTACCTGGTATGGAACCATCCTGATAGGAAAGGTGGACGGGTGGAAGCTTTTTATACGATCCATCCAACCTGTTCCTGACGCGGTGACATGAAACCCTGCTTCCAAGGACCCGTTGCTCGGAAGTGATGCCACTATAGCTACGGGATTGCTGCAATTCTTCTACATGTGAATCAAGATATTCCGCCCCAACTGCCACCTGCAAAGAACTTTCGTTCAGATAAGCTTCTTTTTCCCTATTGGAGAATGGCGTGATATCAAGGTTCTTTAATAAATAGGCCAAGTCCAGGGATTGCTGGCCTTTCACTTGCTCGAGTAAATCAGAGCGGCCAACAATATCTTGAAGGTTCTTGACACCAAGTGCGCCCGTCAGGCTTTTTAGTTCCTGGCCAAATGCCGTGAACATATTTGTCAATCCTTGAACCGCCATATCAAATTTTCGAGGAACGAAGCGACGCAATCCATGTTCCTTTGCTTGTGCTTCCGATTCAATTTGGGTGGCAATCCCGACGTGACATGTATCCAGGTGACAACCACGGCACGTCGTACAGCCAACAGCAATCATGGAAAGGGTACCGAAACCGACACGGTTGGCTCCAAGCAACATCACCTTCAGGATATCCATTGAACTTTTTAACCCGCCGTCCGCCCAAATTTCGATGTTTTGCCGGATTCCGGACTCAAGTAGCGCGTTATGGGCAGCTTTCACGCCAATTTCGACAGGAAGACCGACATGTTCAAGGGCATGAATCCGTGCTGCACCTGTTCCACCATCAAAGCCCGAAAGCGTGATGATATCAGCGCCAGCCTTTGCCACACCGACGGCGATTGTCCCGATGTTTGGAACAACCGGCACCTTGACGGCCACTTTGGCTTTGTCGTTTGCCGTTTTCAACTCGTGGATCATTTGAGCTAAGTCCTCAATCGAGTAAATATCATGGTTATTGGAAGGGGAGATCAAGTCGGAACCGATTGTCGCATTCCGTGCCTCCGCAATTTTCGCTGTAACTTTCGAGCCGGGAAGATGTCCGCCTTCACCAGGCTTTGCACCTTGCCCAATCTTAATCTCCAATAGATTGGAAGAATTCAAGAGTTCGGCGTTGACACCAAAACGTCCAGAAGCAATTTGCTGCCCGCGGGATTTCGGATATTTTCCGAGCATATCTTTAATCTCTCCGCCTTCACCATTCATACTGATCATACCCAACCGTTCGGCCGCTTCTGCGTACGCACGAAAAGCTATTTCGTTTTGGGATCCGAATGACATGGAGGCGATGACAAACGGTAACTCCTGATCGCCGATTGTTAGACTGACATCTTCGGAAGGAACTGGCGTTTCGGACTTCTTCAGTGCTGTTAGATGGCGAATCGTCGTCGGATTTGATTCTTCCTGTTCCGTGATTTTTTCACGATAGGCATCATAGTTCCCGGTGGAAGCGACTTCCCCGATGGATTTCCAAATCCGGGGGAACAGATGAAAGGTTTTTCCCATCCGCTCTTTATCATTATCGAAGTCCAATGCACGCTGGATGCTATCCTCTTTGATTTTTTCAAAATCATAGTCTAATTGATTTGATCCGAAAAAGTTAGCCACATTCAGATAAGAGGCAATTTCTTCATGTAACCCGATGCTTGAAAATAGGCGGCCATAGCCGCGTAATTCGTGAATCCCGATGGTGGAGATGACTTTTTCTAGCCCTTTTGTCAACGAGTTATATAGATTCATGACCCCTTTCAGGTCATCGGAAGATAGAGAAAGGAACATGAAATAAGGACTAATCAAGTTGGCTCCAAGTCCATAGGCCACGATGATATCATGCAACGACCTCAGGGATGCAGAACGTAGAAGGATCGAGCAGTCCCGGCGCTTACCTGAATTGACCAGTGCCTGATCGACAGCAGACGTCACAAGATGGGGGTCTAGCCAGAGATTTCCATCTTTGTGAGCGAGGGCGTCATCGAGGACGAGCAGCGTTTTCCCTGCATCGACTGATTTCACGGCTTCATCGGTAATTCTACTTAATGCCTCAGGAATGCTTTCCTTTTCTGTAAACGTGCTTGAAATGAAATGAGCTAGGTTGTTTTCTTGATTGTATTGAACGAATTGGTCGTAGCTTGGTTGTGAAAGGGTAGAGGAACATTCATAACCGGTTACCCCTTCAATTAATAAAGGGGTCAGAAGTTCCGTAACTTGGCCTGCCTTTTTTGCTTCAAATAAAGACGGACGCCTCCCAATGATGGTTCTCGTGGAAAAGTGCTCGGTTTCCCGATCCCGGTCAATGGCTGGGTTGGTTACAACGGCGACACTTTCCTTAATGAAATCTGCGAGATTGGTCCGCTGTGGGTTAAGGGCGGCAAGAGGTGCATCATGGCCTAATGAACGGATCGGTTCTGCACCTTTTTCAGCCATCTGCTCCACTAGTTGAACATGCTCTCTTTCCCAGCCGAAAGCTTTATATTGACCATTATGGATGGCCTGAGGCTGTGTCATCGTGATCACCTTATCGAATACAGGTGGCTGCAGGCGAACAAGGTCATTCGAAAGGACAAAACGATCACTGAAGCGCTCATATACCTTCCCTTGGAAATCTTTGTAGTTGTATAGTTCAATACGATCCCCGTTCCATTTTAACCCGACTTTTTCCCCTGGCCCCATGGGTCTTGGATCGCCTGTATATTCGGAGGAAGGGATGATTCCAGGCTCGGAAGTGAACATATAAGATGAAGATGTCTCGATATTCCAAAGCGGCCGTAAGCCTAGTGAATCGACGGAGAATACGGCCTCATCACCAAAGCGGGAGATGATCCCTGCTGGACCTTGTGCAAAATGCCCCCATGCTTCCCTTAGATAGGTATAGAGGTTTTGCAGATGCTCCGGGTATTCCTTGATTTCATTGATGATTGGCGGGAAAACAAGGTCAATCGCTTCGAATAGAGAGTAGCCATGGCGGCAGATGAATGTTTCGATTGTTTTGTTCAGGTCCTGGGAATCACTTCCGTCTTTCGCAATCGGGACCCCGACCATCTTGGCCTCATCACGCAATTTGGCGATGGTATTGATCTCTCCATTGTGTCCGAGAACACTGAATGGCTGCACACGGAAAAAGCTTGATAGAGTATTGGTTGAAAAACGGTTATGTCCAAGAGTCATGGTGGAGGCAGCAAGAGGGTCGGCTAGATCATGATAGTAGGCAGGGAGTGTATCTCCGGCACCCATTACTTTGTAGATAGCATGATGCTGGCTTAAGGAAGCGACGTGGATGAAGTCACTTTGTTCGATATCGGAAGTCAGCTCAAAAAGGGCATTGGAAAGTTTCTGCTGATTCGTAGTAGTGGATGAACAGGCGATTTGCCAGAACACAGGATTTTCTTGGATGGCAATCGGGCCTAGAGCTTCAGAGCGGTAAGCTTTATCCGTATCGAAGACTAAGGATAGTCCATGTTTTTGCAATTTTTCTTTGACTTCGGCTTTTAATTCCTGGGAATCCGTTTTCCTGCTTAAAAATAAGTGACCGACGATGAAAGTATCTTCGTCGACAATGCGGGAATCGATGTTTTCCTTTTCGAGTTTCTTTTTCCAAAGAGCCCTGGGAATATCAATATGGATACCGGCACCATCGCCTTCGCCATTGATAAAACCACAACGGTGATTCATCTTGACCAAGGCATCGATACAAGCGAAAATGTTTTCGTTGGTTGGAATTTTCTTTTTTTCGATACAGGCTACGATTCCGCATGCATCATGTTCTTCCCTATAGAATTCTTTGAATGTAGCAGGTGTCCATTGTTGAGTCATATGTTTGGCGTCAATAAGGATAGCCCTTATTTGCTGCCGTTCACCCCCTGTGACTTTTGATTTTAATGAGGAAACTATTTTATTAGTAAACTTAAAAAAGTTTAAGTTTTTTAATTGAGATAAAAGAGAATAATTTGATATAAATGTATTGGTATCATATCATTTAAATATTCAGAAATCAATTTTTTATACAGTATATTGGATAGGGTGAAAGGGTGTGATTTGTGTAGGGAAGCCATGAAAGCCAGTTTAAAAGTTTTATTCAGCTGAAATGAGAAAACCCCAAGATGAATTTTCATCTTGGGGTTGAATGGTTATTGCATAATTATACTTTTATCTAGCTTATATTAGGTTCTTGAATGCATGTTCAACCGCTTTCAAAGTATAAGCGATATCTTCATCCGTATGGGCCGTTGTCAGGAACCAGGCTTCATATTTAGATGGGGCCAAATTGATTCCTTGATTAAGCATGAGCTTGAAGAATTTACCGAACATTTCGCCGTCTGTATTTTCAGCCTGCTCGTAGTTTTCGATTGTTTCTGTGGTGAAGTAGATGGTCAAGGCACCTTTTAGGCGGTTGATCGTAATTGGCACATTGTATTGGCGAGCCGCTTTAAGGATGCCGTCTTCCAGGATTTTTCCTAGGCGATCAAGCTCATCGTAAACGCCTTCTTCTTTCAACACTTCTAAGCAAGCAATCCCAGAAAGCATGGAAGCTGGATTTCCAGCCATCGTTCCTGCTTGATAAGCGGGTCCTAATGGTGCGACCGTATCCATGATTTCTTTTTTACCGCCATAGGCACCAATTGGAAGGCCTCCACCGATGATTTTTCCAAGAGCGGTCAAATCAGGTTGAACGCCAAGTAAATCTTGGGCCCCGCCGTACATGAAGCGGAATGCTGTAATGACCTCATCAAAAATGACAAGAGCTCCAGCTTCGTGTGATAACGAAATCACATCTTCTAAGAATCCAGGGTGCGGTTCGACGATACCAAAGTTGCCGACGATCGGTTCGACCAGGACACCGGCAATTTCGTTGCCCCATTTTTTCAGCGCTTCTTTAAATGGCTCGATATCATTGAAAGGAACCGTGATGACTTCCTGTGCGATGCTTTTTGGGACACCGGCGGAATCGGGTGTTCCAAGTGTGGATGGACCAGAACCTGCAGCAACCAATACAAGGTCGGAGTGACCGTGATAACAGCCGGCAAACTTGATGATTTTATCACGACCTGTGTAAGCGCGGGCTACACGGATGGTGGACATGACAGATTCCGTACCAGAATTGGTGAAACGGACTTTATCTAGGCCCGGCATCGCTTCTTTTAACATTTTGGCAAAGGTGACTTCATGCTTCGTCGGCGTACCGTATAACACACCTGTTTCCGCAGCCTTTGTGATGGCCTTTGTGATATGAGGGTGGGCGTGACCCGTGATGATCGGGCCGTATGCCGCTAGATAATCGATATACTTGTTGCCATCAACATCCCAGAAATAAGCTCCCTTAGCATGATCCATGGCCACCGGCGAACCGCCGCCCACAGCTTTATAAGAACGTGAAGGACTATTAACCCCACCAACAATATGCTCCAAAGCCTCTTTATGTATAATTTCCGAATTAGTAAAATCCAATCTAAAAACCTCCTAAAAATACAAACATAATCCCTTCTAATCATAGCACTTTTTAAGTCGAAAATCCCTGGGAAATGGGGTCTGACCCCCAAATCAATCAGCCCGACCCCTTATATATCAAGCTTCTATTCAATTTATTTTGTTTGGGAAATAGGGTCTGACCCCCGTGGTCTGGTATATTCATAGTAGTAGGTAAGGATTATGGAAGGGGGATAAGAATGACAAAGTTGATTATGAATGCGGATGATTTCGGGTATTGTAAGGGAATTAATCTGGGAATCATTGAATGTTTTCAGAATGGTGTCGTGACTTCAGCCACCTTGATGGCCAATATGCCAGGAACTGAACATGCTGCAGCTCTAGCTAAGGAAAATCAAGACCTAGGGGTGGGGGTTCATTTGGTTTTGACCTGTGGCCGACCGGTGCGTAGTGATGTTCCTTCATTGGTGAGGGAGGACGGTGAATTTCATCGAATCGGGGATATGCCCAAGTGTGCTGATCCCATGGATATAGAGAAAGAATTGAACAGTCAGATGGAGCGGTTCCTATCTCTAGGACTGGCACCGACACATATAGACAGTCATCACCATGTTCACGGCCTGGAAAAAGTTTTTCCCGTTGTTGAAAAGATAGCGAAAAAGTATGGCGTGCCAGTTAGGAAATTAGAGGATTCGCATCACGAGATTCCTGATATAAAATCGACTGATAGATTAATAACGGATTTCTTCGGATCCAACTTGATGGCAGGTGACTTAATTGACATCCTAGATTCAAGTCTTGCTTTCGAGACAGTCGAAATCATGTGCCATCCGGGTTATATAGACGAAGCAATCCTAACCGGAAGCTCATATGCTCTGCCGCGCGTAAAGGAAATGTCCATCCTCACAGACCCGGAAATCCAAAAAGCCATAGAAGCACGCAACATCCAATTAGTCTCTTATAAAGAGCTGGGAAATAGGGTCTGACCCCCATCCAAAAAGCTGTAACCCCTGCCGTTGCAGCTTTTTGGATGCATTATTCTGTTTGGGAAATGGGGTCTGACCCCAAAATTCCTTTTATGAAGGTCAGGATGTCAAGGATGGTGTCAGGGTTTTCGATGTTGAAGGTTTGGCGTTTGATTTCGCCTTGAGTTTGATAGTAGGTCAGGTGTCCATTTCCTTTTTCTTCATTAATATGTAAATGAAAGCTTAAAGGAGTGTCTTCAATCGATCCGGAGGAATCCCGTTGGACAATTTGGCATAATAATTGATCGTATTCGTCTTCATACAAGAAATCATAACGAAGTTCCAATGCGATTTTCTCTATTTGCGTGAGTAATAACTTTTTTATATTCATAGCATACTTGTCTCCTTTATATAGGTATCGCACACAACATCGAAATTCGGCCTAACAATAGCCTACTAAAATCCAAGCATTTTTATTGTTTAAAAAGCTTAGGTTGGCTAAACTATTTGATTAGGACAAGAAATTATGGAGGAAAATAACAAAATGAGCCATGCAATCCAGGTTAAACATTTGCGGAAGGAATTCAAGTCGGCATCAAGTCGATCCGGGTTAAAAGGGGCTTTCCGCGACTTACTTACAAGAAATTATAAAGTAGTGCCTGCTGTTAACGATATCAATTTTACTGTAAAAAAGGGTGAGATGGTAGCGTATATCGGAGAAAATGGGGCAGGCAAGTCGACAACGATCAAAATGCTGACGGGCATTTTGGAACCGACATCCGGCGATATCGTGGTCAATGGCATGAATCCGCATAAAGAACGGGAAAAATTCACGCAGACCATCGGGGTCGTCTTTGGGCAACGTTCACAACTGTGGTGGGATATCGCCGTACAGGAATCCTTCCGGTTGCTGAAAAAAGTGTATAAAGTGTCTGATGAACAATATAACGATCATATGGAACATGTAATCAAAACGTTAGATATCGGGCCCTTGCTCGATAAGCCGGTGCGTAAGCTTTCCCTAGGCCAGCGGATGAGGTGTGAATTAGCCGCGGCATTGATTCACAATCCACCGCTGCTTTTCCTGGATGAGCCAACGATCGGTCTTGATGTGTTAGTGAAATTGAAAATCCGTGAGTTCCTAAAGGAAATCAATGAAAAATATAACACGACCATCCTCCTGACCACACACGACCTAGGGGATATTGAAGCCTTGTGCGAGCGCGTGATCATGCTTGATGAAGGGCAAATCATCTATGATGGGGAGTTGCAAAGCCTGAAAGACAACTGGGCAGAGGATAAGCAAGTTCATTTCCAATTCATTGAGCCAGTCGAATTGCATGAAATTCAATCCCTAGCACTGCCATTCAACGTGGACTGGGAGTACGACGAAAAAAATCACACATACATAGCCGTTTTGAAAGAGGAAAACGATCATATTTCTCAGCTTGTCGCCGCTGTCGTATCACGTTTCAAAATCAAGGACGTCAAAATCCACGAAACGTCCATTGAAGAAATTGTTCGTAATATTTATGAAGAAGGCACGGTCTGACTCTTTCAGAAAAAGTGTGTCTACCAAGAAGGGAGAGGACCATGGGAAAGTATCTTGCAATGATTCGCATGCGTTTTTTGATGATGCTTGCGTATCGAACCGATTATTATACCGGTATTTTAATTTATAGCATCAACATCGGTGCTTATTATTTCTTATGGAATGCGATATACGGAGAGAAGAGTTCAATAGAAGGGCTATCAGGCATGCAGATGACAACCTATGTTGCGGTTGCCTGGATGGCGCGCGCCTTCTATTTCAACAATATTGACCGTGAGATTGCCACAGAAATCAAGGATGGCAAGGTCGCGATAGAGATGATACGGCCTTATAACTATTTAGGCATGAAAACGATGCAAGGACTTGGTGAGGGGATTTTCCGTTTCTTTTTCTTCTCCATTCCCGGCATGTTGCTCGTCGCCATTATTTTTCCTATCCATTTGCCCAATGAACCAGCGACATGGGGGCTTTTCGGTATTTCCCTGTTATTCAGCTTTATCATCAATACACAAATTAACTTATTAACGGGAATCACTACATTCTTCTTATATAACAATGCTGGGCTGATACGGGCAAAACGAGTCATTGTCGATTTGTTTTCGGGGTTACTGTTGCCCATTTCTTTCTATCCAATCTGGGCACAAGATATCATGAAATTCCTGCCATTCCAAGGAATCAGCTATGTGCCAAGCATGATTTTCACGAATGGATACGGCGCGGGAGAAATCGGCATGGCTCTTTTACAGCAATTGATCTGGGTCATCATTCTCGTCATCCCCATCCAGGTTTTATGGATAGTCGCAAAAAAACAGCTGATTATTCAAGGAGGTTGATGGGATGTTTTATGTATCGATGTTTTTTCAATATGTGAGTCAGTATATGAAAACAAGACTGCAATACCGTGCTGATTTCTTCATCGAAATTCTTTCTGACTTGTTGAACCAAGTCGTGAATCTGGTCTTCATCCTAGTGGTCTTCGGGCACACGGAATTCCTGAGTGGATGGAGCCGGGATGAAATCATTTTCATTTACGGTTTTTTCTTGATTCCGTTTGCGCTCTTTTCATCCTTTTTTAACATCTGGGATTTCAACGAACGCTATATTGTCAAAGGGGAAATGGACCGGATTTTGACCAGGCCCATTCACAGCCTTTTTCAAGTCATCCTAGAACGGATAGAGCTTGAATCTTTATTTGGAGTAGTGACCGGATTGATCATCATCTTCTATTCCGGCACTTCGTTAAACTTGGAGCTTGCTTGGTACGACCCGATTCTCTTTGTGCTGTTTGCAATCGGTGGTGCGTTGGCGTATGCAGCCATTTTCGTAGCGATTGCAAGCATTGGATTCTGGTCGGACGCCAAAACGTCCATCATGCCGATGATGTACAACATCGGGAACTACGGCCGCTACCCGGTTGATATTTATAACAAAGTCATCCGTTTTGTCCTGACATGGGTGTTGCCATTTGCCTTTGTCGGTGTGTATCCAGCTTCCTATTTTCTTAGAAAAGAAGAGTGGTATGCCTATGCATTCGCCACCCCTGTCATAGGAGTCGCCTTTTTCATCATCTCGATCTTCATCTGGAATCAGGGAGTGAAAAGGTATCGCGGAGCAGGAAACTAAAAAATCCCTTCAACAGAAAAACTGTTGAAGGGATTTTTTGCCTATATGCGTTTATTTTTTCTCTCGATATATCTGGCTTGCGCTTGGACGTATTGCCGTTTTTCTTCTTCCGTTTCCGGTCGGACCTGTGGAACTGGTATGGGCTTTCCAACTTCGTCTATAGCAAGCATCGTTAAAAAGGCACGAGCGGTAAGTTGCTTTTCGCCAGTCAATAGGTTCTCCCGTTCCACTTTTACAAAGACCTCCATAGATGTCCGATGGGCGCAGGTAACATAGGCTTCTAAGTTGATCGCATCCCCCGTTTTAATGGGGGCCAGAAAATCAAAGGAGTCGCTAGAGGCGGTCACGACCGGTTTGCGGCAATGGCGCATCGCAGCGATGCAGGCAATTTTATCGACGTAAGCCATCACTTTACCCCCAAAGATGGTATTGTGATGGTTCGTATCGGGTGGGAAAACAAGGTCCGTTAAAAAAGTCCGTGACTGTTGAACGGGAATCGACGTATTATAATTATTCATTTTCCTATTGGACCAATAGTCTATTCCGGACGATTGTTGCAGCTTCGACCATATTTTTCAGAGAAGCGACGGTTTCTGGAACGCCCCTTGTTTTCAACCCACAGTCCGGGTTAATCCAAAATTGATCTTTATCGAGCACCTTGATGCCGCGTTCAATCATATCAACCATTTCTTCCACTGCAGGTACGCGAGGACTATGAATGTCATACACCCCAAGACCGATTCCTTTTTCGTACGTTTTTTCCTCGAAGGCGGAAGCGAGCTCCCCGTGGCTTCGAGATGTTTCGATTGAAATAACATCCGCGTCGAGGGAAGAGATGACATCCATGAAACTGTTGAAATCGCAATAGCACATATGTGTGTGAATTTGCGTCGTATCTTCCACGCTCGAAGTGGAAATCAAGAACGAATGAACCGCCCAGTTTAGATACTCTCCACGGTCGCTTTTTTTCAATGGAAGACCTTCACGCAGAGCAGGCTCATCGACTTGGATCATTTTGATTCCAGCTGATTCCAATGCTTCTACTTCTTGTTTCAAGGCCAGTGCCAATTGATAGCAGATTGTTTCCCGTGAAATATCATCACGTTCAAACGACCAGTTCAATATCGTTACAGGACCGGTCAGCATGCCTTTAACTTTTTTCTCGGTCAATGTTTGGGCATACACACTTTCCTTGACTGTCATTGGCTTAATGAAATGGACATCGCCATAGATTACGGGCGGCTTTACACAGCGGGAGCCATAAGACTGAACCCAGCCTTTTTCAAGGAAGACGAATCCACCGAGCTTATGTCCGAAGAACTCGACCATATCCATCCGTTCGAACTCCCCGTGTACAAGGACATCCAAGCCGATTTCTTCCTGGATATCAATCCATCTGCTGATCTCCTCGTTCACGAATGTTTCATACTGCTCAGTGGTCCATTCACCGCGCTTGAATTTCCCGCGGGCCTGTTTGACTTCGGCTGTCTGCGGAAAGCTTCCAATTGTCGTCGTTGGAAGGAAAGGCAGGTTGAAAAATTCCTGTTGCTTTTGATAGCGTTGTTTAAAAGGCAGCGTACGGCCATGTGTTTGTAGCTTTGCCTGTTCGACATCTGTATGCACGTCTTTATGGTTTCGGGCATTAGAATTCTTCAGCTTTTCGAGGGCGACTTTATTGGCTGCCACCTTTTCTGCGATTGCCTGAAGACCTTGATTATTCCCTTTGACTAATAGGGTGATTTCTTCAAGTTTTTCATCTGCAAAGGCAAGTGCTTCTTTCACTTCGCTTTCCAGGGAGGTCTCATTTCGAACCGTCACGGGAACGTGGAGCAGGGAGCAGGATGGTTGAAGCCAGATAAGGTTTTCGGCAACATGTTTCTTAATGGATTCAATCAATTCGATTTTTTTCGTTAAATCTGCGAGCCAAATGTTTTTTCCATCAATTACACCGGCTCCGAGTACTTTATCTGCCGGAAAACCAATTGTTTGAAGGTTGCTGAGGTTTTTTCCTTTGTCATGGACAAAATCAAGGCCGATCCCCTGAACTGGCAAATCGATGACTTCTTGATAATGCTCTACAGCGTCAAAGTATGTTTGCAGCATGATATTAAGGTCGGGTGCAGCTTCATTCAATTTTTCATACAGGTAGGTAACAGTTTTCATCTCATCCAAAGAAAGGGAAGAGACAAGGGATGGCTCATCGATTTGTATCCACTGTACGCCTTCTTGTTCTAGCTCCTGCAATATTTGCGTATATAAGGGCAAAAGACTGAGAATGATGGCCGGAAGATCTTTTTGATCATAGCCTTTGGACAATGAAATGAACGTGTAGGGCCCAATTAAAACGGGTTTCGTTTCAATTCCTAGCTTTTCCTTGGCTTCTTGGTAAGCGGAAAGCGGTTTGTTTTCTGTTAAATTGAGCTGGGACTGTTTAAGCTCTGGAACGATATAGTGATAATTCGTATTAAACCACTTCGTCATTTCGGAGGCGACTTCATCCTTGTTTCCACGAGCCATTGAATAATAAACGGAAAGAGGAACATCGCCGCCTTTATAAGCCGAATAGCGTTTTGGCACCAGGCCGAACATGACAGACATATCGAGCATTTGGTCATATAACGTAAAGTCATTGACGGGAATGATATCGATGCCTTGATTTCTTTGTTTCTGCAAATTGCCTAAACGGACCGCTTCCAATTGATCCGTAAACTCCTTCTCATCTAAATTTCCAGCCCAGTAGGCTTCCAAAGTACGTTTCCATTCGCGATCCTCACCGATTCGAGGGTATCCTATATTGCTACTTTTCAAACCAACCATCTCCTTTGATTAAAATGAACAACAAAAAAGCACCCCTAACCGTCAAAAGAGAAAGTCAGAAATGCTTAAAATAAAGAGGCAGGTAAATACCCCTTATCATTATAAGGACCCTAACACTTCCCTATCTCCCGTAGGTTAAATCAGTGTTGTCGAAATAGGCAGGTCTCCTGGCTCAAGGAATCAAACTTAGCGGCTATAGCCTTCCCAATCATAAAGATCAGTGGCATCAAACATAGCCCTAACATTCCCATTACAGTGGCGGGACCGCGCCGGAATTACACCGGACTTCCCTTTTCATCCTAAAAAATTAGGAACCTATCTCCACATATGAAATTCATAAAAACCTCGTCCATAAAAAAACAGATAACAGAATTCTGATAATATAAAATATTATAAAAATTTAACCCATCTTAGCACACCCCAATTGTATGGGTCAACAAGGAAAAAAGTCGGGAAATGGGGTCTGACCCCCACTGTATATCGTCGAAACCCCTGATACATCTGTGTTTCCCATGTTCTCAAGTGTTTGGGAAATAGGGTCTGACCCCTAAACCGAGCATATATTGACTGCTTTAAGAGTATGTATAAGGGGAGTGGGTGGTTTTGAAATGAGGCGTAGGGGATGACCTTTTATATTTTGATTGCGGGGATTATCTTTTGCATGGTGATGAGCATTCGGACCTTATTTCTTTCTGAGTCGGAGGCGAAGAAGTTTTCTCTAGAAGATATGCTCTGGCTCGGCAATTTATATGCGACATTATTAGTTGGTTTTGCACTGATTTATTTATTATACGAGCTTCAGAATCATTCGGTGATTCTTGATATGGGAAATCGTTTGGATGGAACCTTTTCTGAGCAATTGAAGACCTCTTTTTATTTTAGTGCGATGACGATGTTCTCGGTGGGATACGGGGATATCTCGCCTATCGGGATTGGCCGGATGATTGCGACGATTCAGGCATTCATTGGCTACACGCTTCCGGCTGCCTTTGTGATCAGGGCCGTAATCGATTTCGAGCAGAAGGAGAAAAACAAGAAGAAATGAAAGTTGTGTTTCTTTCGATTATTGGGTACGCTTACCATAATGAAAGAAATGGAGGGGTTAGAATGACGCTTAACATTGGAGAAAAAGCACCTGATTTTCAACTACCAGCGAATAATGGAGAACAAGTTTCCCTATCACAATTCAAGGGTAAACACGTTGTATTATATTTTTACCCAAAAGACATGACACCCGGTTGTACAACGGAGGCTTGTGATTTCCGTGACCATAATGAACAATTCGAAGAGCTTGATGCTGTCATCATTGGCATTAGCCCGGACCCAGCAGCACGTCATGAAAAGTTCATTGAAAAACATGGACTGCCGTTCCTTTTGCTAGCGGATGAAAAGCAAGAAGCCGCTGAACTATACGACGTCTGGAAATTGAAAAAAAACTTTGGTAAGGAATATATGGGCATTGAGCGTTCGACTTTCCTGATTGATAAGGAAGGGACAATCGTGAAAGAATGGCGAAAAGTCAAAGTAAAGGGCCACGTTGAAGAAGCATTAGAAACTCTTCGTGACTTAGAAAAATAAGGTACAGGCTGATGAAGGATGAGCGTCTGACCAAGCTTGCGGAACGGCTGATCCATCATTCATTGAGATTGCAGGAGAAGGAGAGGGTCCTGATCCGTGGACCTATAGCAGCCAAAGCTCTATTGAAGGAACTGATTGATGAAGCCTATAGAATGGGTGCTTATCCTTATGCGGAACTCGAAGATGATGAAATCACTAGTCATTTGCTAAGAGGGAATGTTAAGGAACAGCTCGATACCTTATCGGAGTGGAATTATAAGAAATATGAAGATGTGGATGCTCTCATCATCGTGTCCGGTGACGGTAGCGAGGAGAGAGGGGCGATTGTGCCTCCTGAAAGATATCACCTTCAAGAGGCCGCCATGAAAACGTCCACGATGTTCTTCGTCAATAATCGGCGCTGGGTTCTGTTGAATTTTCCGACCACCGGTTCGGCAAAAAAAGCCGGCATGAGCTTTGAACAATATGAAGATTTCTTGTTAAACGTATGCACACTGGATTATCGAAAAATGGAAAGGGCCATGAAGCCGTTGAAGGAATGGATGGAGCGGACCGATCAAGTTCGAATCCTTTCGCCGGGGACAGACCTCACGTTTTCAATTAAAAACATACCTGCCGTCATTTGCGCGGGAAAACATAACCTGCCGGATGGAGAAGTATTCACGGCGCCCGTGAAAGATAGTGTCAACGGAACGATATCCTTCAACACTTCTTCTGCCTATCAAGGCGATGTCTTTCAGGATATAACACTCTCGTTTAAAGAGGGGAAAATCATGAAAGCGACTTCCAATCAATCTGACAAAATGAACAAGTTGCTCGATGGGGATGAAGGATCCCGTTATATCGGGGAATTCGCAATGGGTGTCAATCCGTTTATCCTGGAACCTATGGGCGATATCCTCTTCGACGAGAAGATTAGCGGGAGCCTTCACCTTGCCGCGGGCCAACCCTATCAAGAAGCCGATAATGGGAACCACTCCTCTTCACATTGGGACATGGTCTTGATTCAGCGCCCAGAATATGGAGGAGGAGACATTTACTTTGATGATATACTGGTTCGTAAGGATGGGTTATTTGTGCCGCCAGAATTAGGCCATTTAAATCCTGATCACTTTAAATAAAAGCCCTTTTTAATAGGGAGAGGCGTTTGTCCAACTCAAAAAGAGGACCCCTGAATATGATTAAGTAAGGGAATACCTCCTCATGAAAAGTTGCGCGGGACATACAGTGCCCGTGTTTTTTTATGTAAAGAAAAGGAGAGATAAACATGTTAATACTTTCAACAATCATTCCAAATGAAGGCATTCAAAAAAAGATGACAGATGCATTCCCTGATCTGACATTCTATTACGAAGAAACATGGACGGATGAAAAACTTCAAGAAGCGGAAATACTTATTACATATGGAGAAGATTTAACAGATGAGATCATTGAACGGGCCGTGAATGTGAAATGGATCATGGTCATGAGCGCCGGTCTGGAGTTAATGCCTATGAATTCCATTGAGAAACGTGGAATCATGGTGACGAATGCAAGAGGAATTCATAAAGTCCCAATGGCAGAATACACTATGGGGATGCTGCTGCAGTATGAAAAAAAATTAAAACAACTAATTGAGAATGAAGCAGCCGAAATATGGGACCGAAAGATAGAAGTGGGTGAATTGAATGGAAAAACGATGCTGATTCTTGGTACAGGGGCTATCGGTGGGGAAGTGGCACGTCTAGCCAAGGCATTTAGAATGAATACCCTAGGGGTTAACCGAAGCGGAAAAGCCGTTGAACACATTGATCATCTATACGCACTTACTGAGATAGGGGACGCATTGCCAAAAGCCGATTACATCGTGAGTGTCTTACCTAGTACACCTGAAACAAAGGATTTATTAAAGAAAGAACATTTTAAGGCGATGAAGAGCTCAGCCGTTTTCGTGAACATCGGACGTGGAGACCTTGTAAAAGAAGAAGTGCTCGTGGAGGTCATGGAAGAGCAAGAACTGGCTCATGCAATCTTGGATGTTTTCGAACCGGAACCATTAGAAAAGAGCCATCCATTCTGGAGCATGGACAATGTAACGGTAACACCACATCTATCAAGTAAAAGCAGTGAATATTTACCAAGGACCTTTGCGATTTTTGAAGAAAATATGAAAGAATATCTTCGAAAAGGAAATGATTTCATTAATGTCATCGACCCTAAAAAGGGATACTAGAATCACTTGTAAAAACAAGAAATATATAAAGGAAAGGTGAATAAACTAAGGATGTAGAAAGATTGACAAACCTATCTGATGGGGAGTACACTATTTATAAACATTATAATGTAATAATTCATACTTGATTAGAAAAAGAGGTGGATGACGTGTCTGAAGTTCAATTGAAAGAAGCGTTGGATTCCCTTAAAGATACCGGTGTAAGAATAACTCCACAACGCCATGCAATCCTTGAGTATTTGATAAACTCCATGTCTCATCCTACCGCTGATGATATCTATAAAGCGTTAGAAGGAAAGTTTCCAAATATGAGTGTGGCTACGGTTTACAATAATCTGCGCGTGTTCCGTGAAGTGGGATTGGTTAAAGAACTTACCTATGGTGATTCTTCAGCAAGATTTGATTTCGTAACAACGAATCATTATCATGTAATCTGCCAAAACTGCGGTAAGATTGTTGACTTCGATTATCCAGCTTTGGATGAAGTGGAACACTTTGCAGCACAGGTCACCGGATTCAACGTAAGTCACCATCGGATGGAAATCTACGGAGACTGCACAGATTGTGCAAAGAAAGAAGCGCACTAAAAAAAGTTCCGCCACTTGGTTGGAACTTTTTTTGTTGTAAAATAGCTACAACTACATTTATTTCAATGAGTCGTTCAAACTTTTACGGTTATATTTTTCGTCGAATTCTTCGCCCTCTAATTTTTTATCAAGGGTCAACGATTCATTACAATGCATACATATATCGACCCTTCCTAATATTTTCGTAGGTTTACCGCAGTTCGGGCAGATAACTTGGACAGATTTTGTGGAAAGCATTCCAATCCAAAAGTACACGCCTGTGCTTGCGATAATGAATAAGAGTCCCAGGCCCATGAATAGTGTCATGACGATAGGGTGCGATTTGAAGAATAGACCAATATACATCACGATGAAGCCGACGAAGATCAAACTTAAAGCAAACGTACGGATTTTATTGATTTTGCTAGAATATTTAGCCATGGTTAGACCCTCCTAAAATATAACTTTAACTATAACATAAACTAAGGTTGGAACAAAAAAGAAATAAAGGATACTAATGACTATTGAATAACGAATTGAAAATTGGATATATCATCTGGGTAAAAAAACAGGATTTTTGAAGAGAATTGTCGAATGTAAAAAGAAAAAAGGTTTTGGAGGAATTTATAATGGAAGATATCCTTCGCCCGATTTATCAAGAGCGAGCAAGTTTAAAGTCTACCCTAGGAATTTTGTTAATAGAAAAAAGAGAACATAATAGTCCGATAACCGATACGTTTGATTATATTCTTTTTGTCATTGTCGATGATGCAGAGGAACCCGTTTTTTTAAAACATTATACCTATCAAGATAAAAAAGCTGCTTTACACGTTGTAAAAGAAAATCAAGTAAGAGAATGGATTTTGCTAGGGTCGAATCGAAAAGTCGTGGATTGGATTTATAACGGGAAGATTTTGTTCGATCGCAATGAATACATGGAACAATTGAAATCCGAAATCCGTGAGTTTCCCTTCTATGGAAGAAAGCTGAAAATGGGCATGGAATTTGCGAAATTAATTCGTAGATATAGAGATGGAAAAGACTTTTTCGAAAATGGTCATTACTTGGACGCTTATAATCATATTGTTCATTCATTACATCATCTAGCGCGTTTGGAGATAATTGAACAAGGTTTTCACCCTGAGGTCACGGTGTGGAATCAAGTGAAACATATGGAGCCAGAAATATATAAGCTGTATGAAGAACTAATAAGTAGTGAAGAAACCTTGGAGAAAAGGTTGGAACTTCTTTTTCTAGCTAGTGAGTTCCTTATCTACTCCCGTACAAATGCTGGCTCTTTGCATTTGATCGAAATAATGAATACAAAAGAAGGTTCTTGGAGCATTGCGGAGTTAATGGAGCATCCTGAACTAAGTTATTATTCACTGGATATAGGTGTTCTTTTAGAATACTTAATAGAAAAGAAAGTCGTGGATACCATTAGAGCGGAGACAAAGGGACACGAAGTTTATCACCGATTTTATCAAGTATAAAAAAATATCTTAAAAAATCATTTTTAGTATTGACCAATAATAATATAGGTGTTATATTAATACATGTCGCTGCGGGACATCAGCTTTCGCAGCTTCAACGAAGCTTTAATAAAATAAAAAAACATCAAAAAACATGTTGACAAAACAAACGAAAACATGATAAGATGTAAAAGTCGCTTACGGAGTAAACGACAAAACAAATTGCTCTTTGAAAACTGAACAAAACAAAGTGCCAACGTAAATTTTGAGTGAGCACACACTATAAAAAAAGCAAAATGAGCAAGTCAAACATTTCTTCGGAGAGTTTGATCCTGGCTCAGGACGAACGCTGGCGGCGTGCCTAATACATGCAAGTCGAG
>NZ_JBNNSK010000015.1:0-85607 GCF_050277655.1 Peribacillus sp. NPDC097675
TCACACCCGTTCCCATTCCGAACACGGCAGTTAAGCTCTTCAGCGCCGATGGTAGTTGGGGGTTTCCCCCTGTGAGAGTAGGACGCCGCCAAGCAGTTCAATTTATCTTCTCAGAGTTTTAGGAAACATTATATTATTCCGCAGTAGCTCAGTGGTAGAGCATTCGGCTGTTAACCGAACGGTCGTAGGTTCGAGTCCTACCTGCGGAGCCATATGCTTCCATAGCTCAGTAGGTAGAGCACTTCCATGGTAAGGAAGAGGTCAGCGGTTCGAATCCGCTTGGGAGCTTCCCAAACTACCTTTTATAATCAATTAGCGGCCCGTTGGTCAAGCGGTTAAGACACCGCCCTTTCACGGCGGTAACACGGGTTCGATTCCCGTACGGGTCACCATTTTCTTAATATTATTGGAGGATTAGCTCAGCTGGGAGAGCATCTGCCTTACAAGCAGAGGGTCGGCGGTTCGATCCCGTCATCCTCCACCATTTTTAATAGCTTTGATTTGCCGGTGTAGCTCAACTGGTAGAGCAACTGACTTGTAATCAGTAGGTTGGGGGTTCAAGTCCTCTTGCCGGCACCATGTTTCACTTATATGTGGAGGGGTAGCGAAGTGGCTAAACGCGGCGGACTGTAAATCCGCTCCTTCGGGTTCGGCAGTTCGAATCTGCCCCCCTCCACCATCTTTTTTAAAAAAATGTGGATCGGTTATATACTTTCTTTTTAAGGGAAATATATAATTACCGCTTTTTATTTTGCTAACTATTATTTTACATATTTTGGGCTATAGCCAAGCGGTAAGGCAACGGATTTTGATTCCGTCATGCGAAGGTTCGATCCCTTCTAGCCCAGCCATTTGCGAAAGTAGTTCAGTGGTAGAATACAACCTTGCCAAGGTTGGGGTCGCGGGTTCGAATCCCGTCTTTCGCTTTTTATTATTTTTTATACTTAGGGGCCTTAGCTCAGCTGGGAGAGCGCCTGCCTTGCACGCAGGAGGTCAGCGGTTCGATCCCGCTAGGCTCCACCATCAAACTACATACACCAACATTTATGCCTTAAGCCGAATCCGGTTTAAGGCTTTTTTTATACCTTTTTTATTCGGAAGAATGGGACAAATACTGGCATATATAGACTGTATCTTTATACATAAAAATGTCCGGTTGAACCATTGAGTTCAACAGATATAAAATAGAAGAAAGGGGGAATAGTATGTCTATTCAGAATGTTTCGGTTATTGGTCTTCCAATGGATCTTGGTCAGACAAGACGTGGTGTTGACATGGGTCCAAGCGCACTCCGTTGTGCAGGTGTCGTGGAACGAATTGAACAATTACAGATAGAAGTAGAGGATTTGGGAGATATCATAGTGGGACGGCCTGAATCGACTGTTGAGTCTGGTTCAAATTTAAAAAACTTATCACTTGTCGCTAAAGGGAATGCTCAATTAGCGGCAAGGGTAGATAAAATTGTTGCTGACGGATCCTTCCCGCTTGTCCTTGGTGGTGACCATTCTATAGCAATTGGGACGCTGGCAGGGATATCGAAGCATTATGAGAGTTTAGGAGTCATTTGGTATGATGCCCATGGAGATTTAAACACCGAGGAGACTTCCCCTTCAGGAAACATACATGGCATGCCGCTTGCTGTAAGTATCGGGCTTGGCCACCATGATCTCGTCAATCTATATGGTTATGCACAGAAAGTGAAACCGGAGAATATTGTTATTATTGGAGCACGGTCATTGGATGAGGGAGAAAAACTGTTAATACGCGATAAGGGTATTAAGGTTTTTACGATGCATGAAATTGACAGGCTAGGAATGACGAAGGTAATGGAACAAAGTATTGAATACTTACGGGACAAAACGGATGGGGTCCATCTTTCTTTAGATCTTGATGGGGTAGATCCGGCAGAGGCACCTGGGGTAGGGACTCCAGTCCTTGGTGGAATAAGTTACCGGGAAAGTCATTTGGCTATGGAAATGCTGTCTGAATCGGGATTGATTACCTCAGCTGAATTTGTTGAAGTAAATCCCGTTTTAGATGAGCGTAACAAGACGGCAATCGTTGCCGTGGCTCTCATGGGTTCCCTCTTTGGAGAAAAGTTGCTATAAGAGAAGAAATTAAAGAAACAGTAACCATTTTTTATGGGTTACTGTTTTTTTATATGCTAGAATACATGAGTATATTATTTAGGTACGGTTGAAAAAATGTATCATTATAGGATTCCAAGGTCATTCTCCCTTCACTTAACTGTTTGCTTATTATTTATGCTTTTGGTCAAATGAAAATATTGATTCATCAGAATATCAAGTTTGCTACTAACTTCAATCACTTCATTATCTATCATTGAGGAATGGGAAGCTAAGATAATCATTTTCTGTCTGTAGTGTTCAATATGGTCTAGTATTTGTTCTGCAGTCATTATCATGATTCACTTCCTTTGTTTAACAATTTATTACTATATAACCTTGTTTTTTTCGTTTTAAACATAAATTGTAAAAGTTTGTTAAAATAAAAGTAATAAATTATGAAACCTTTCAGCTTACGATTCGTAATAATCGTATAGCCGCATGAAGCGGGGGTAAAAAACAAAAATGGATGGACTCATTAAAGAGAGAATAAACCAAGTGCTAAAAGGGGATCACAATGCATTTGGGGAAATTGTCGAAATTTATAAGGATAAAGTTTTTCAGATATGTTTTAGGATGCTTGGTAACCGTCAGGAAGCTGAAGACCTGTCCCAAGAAGCCTTTGTAAGAGCCTTTGTGAATATTCGAAGTTTTAATATCGATATGAAATTTTCTACATGGTTATATCGCATAGCAACGAATCTCTGTATCGACCGTCTTCGTAAGAAAAAGCCTGATTACTATTTAGATGCGGAAGTCACTGGTACAGAGGGATTGAACATGTATTCTCAAATTTCATCAGACATGGCCATGCCAGAGGAAGAAGTAGAATCATTAGAGCTCCAGGAAACCATCCAGGCTGAAGTTATGAAGTTACCGGATAAGTATCGTTCGGTCATTGTATTGAAGTACATTGAAGAATTGTCATTAAAGGAAATTAGTGAAATTCTCGATTTGCCGGTGGGGACTGTTAAGACGAGGATACATCGTGGGCGAGAAGCTTTGCGTAAACAACTGCGCCATTTATAAAAAGAAGGTGAGAAAAATGAACTGCCACGAGGATATCATTAATTATATGCATAATTACTTAGATGAGGACATTAGACCTGAGCATATAGAAATTTTACGGGAGCACCTCCTTACCTGTCCTGCATGCCGAGATTATTTTAATGAAATGAAAAAAGCAGTTGCTCTTGTACAAAGCACTTCCCATATTAAGGCTCCCGATGATTTTACAGCAAGAGTGATGGCACAATTACCAAAGGAAAAGAAAGCCAGTGGTGCTAAGAGATGGTTTAAGTCTCATCCATTTATGACGGCAGCGGCAATGTTCATTGTATTGATGACGGGTTCTATCTTCTCCACTTACAATCAAGACGAACATTTTTCCGTTTCCAAGCAGCCTAACCTATTAGTTGAAGGAGAAACGGTCATAGTGCCAAAGGGGGAAACCGTTGAAGGGAACGTCGTGGTTCAAAACGGAGATATACGTATTGAGGGTGAAGTAAAGGGAGATGTCACGGTCATCAATGGGCAGGAGTACATGGCAAAGGCAGGGAATGTGACGGGGGATATTGAAGTCATAGATCAAGCTTTTGAATGGATATGGTATAAAATAAAGGACACCGGAACTTCGCTTCTCCCCTCTATATCAGATGAAGATAAAAAGAATTAGTTGGGATGTACAAAAGCACGGTTCTGTTTAGAACCGTGCTTTTGAGTTTGACATCAATTGTGCATAATTAGAATGACCTCCCATATAAATTTCACGACTAGTTTTAGATGTATGATTTAAAAAATGGTATACTATTAAGGTTATTACATAACGATGGTTATTGTGTATTTGGAGTATTACGGACTGGAGGAAACAACATGTCTATTTCCAATTTGAATGTTTGGAACTTTGTAGCAATGTTCATTGATATTTTCCTTGTTTGGTTTGTGATATATAAATTGTTAACTATAATTCGAGGTACAAAGGCCATACAACTGCTAAAGGGTATTTTTGTAATTGTCATTGTAAAAAGCTTAAGCAATCTGTTTGGTTTTAATACCCTTGGATGGTTAATGGAGCAAGTCATGAACTGGGGTGTTTTGGCGATTCTTGTCATTTTCCAACCTGAATTGAGAAGAGCACTTGAACAACTAGGACGAGGAAAGATTTTTTCAAGGGGCAGTGTTCCTGAAGAGAATCAACAAGAGCGTTTAGTAGAAGAAATTTTAAAAGCTTCTACGTATATGGCAAAAAGGCGAATTGGCGCCCTAATTACGATTGAAAAAGGTACGGCACTAGGTGATTATGTTGAAACGGGAATTCCTTTAAGGTCCTATGTTTCTTCTGAACTGCTCATTAATATTTTCATCCCGAATACACCACTCCATGATGGAGCAGTTATCTTACAGGATAATCAAGTCGCCGCGGCAGCCTGCTACCTGCCTTTATCAGAAAGTCCATTCATTTCAAAAGAGTTGGGCACAAGGCATAGAGCTGCCATTGGAATGAGTGAAGTAACAGATAGTGTAACAATTGTTGTGTCTGAAGAAACGGGAGGAATCTCCGTCACCAAGAATGGGGAGCTTTTCCGTGACTTAAGTCAGGATTCATTTAGAGCTATGCTTACAAGTGAACTGGTATTGAAGAATGTCAAAACAACTTCCTCGGGTATTTGGAATTGGAGGGGGAAGAAAAATGGATAAATTCGCGAATAGCGCTTGGTTTATGAGAATTGTCGCTTTTGCCTTGGCTGCTCTATTATTTATATCCGTAAATTTTGAGATGGAGTCTGATAAGAAGTCACTTGGATTGTCTACTGCTCCAGAGAATGGGACGGAAACCATTGAAAATGTTCCTGTCGAAGTGTACTATGACCGTGAAAATTTAGTGGTGAGCGGTGTTCCAGAAACGGTGGATGTCACTTTGAAGGGGGCTAAAAGCCTTTTGATCAATGCTAAAAGCCAAAGGGATTTCAAGGTATATGTAGATCTTTCCGATCCTGAAATTTCCATGGGGGATCGATCGGTCACATTCAAAATAAGCGACTTAAATGAAAAGCTAGTGGCTACGATAGATCCGGAGTATGCAGAAGTGAATGTTCAGGAACGAATGACGAAAGAGTTCAAAGTTGACGCGGAATATAACAGTTCCTTACTAGAAGAGGGGTATACTGCGGGCCAACCAACGGTCAATCCTGAAATCGTGAAGATTACAGGTGCCAAGGATGTGATTGAACAAATATCCTATGTAAAGGCTAACCTTGAAATAAGAAAAGGTCTTAACGAAACGGTGAACGGGCAAGCGACGGTAAAAGCACTCGACCGTGATCTGAATAAGTTGGATGTCACGATTGAGCCTGCTTCTGTAGCTGTATCATTGAAGGTGAGCATCCCTTCCAAGAAGGTATCAATTGAACCCAAGCAGACCGGAAAAGCCAAAGCAGGCGTCCGAATCAAAAGTATTAGCGTCGACCCTAAAGAGGTAACGCTTTACGGTCAAGAAAAGGCCTTGGATAAAATAAATGCATTATATCTTCCAGTTAATATCTCGAAAGTGGATGGGGATACCGAAATGGAACTGGATCTTTCAAAACCTGAGAGCGTGCAAAAAATGTCCTCAAGCAAAGCCACGGTCAAAATCCGCACCGAAAAAATTAATGTGGATGATGAGGAAGAGAAAGAGGAAGAGAAAGAGGTAGAAGAAGTAATAGTTGACGAAGAGGAAACGGTTAAAGAGGAAGAACCGGAAACCATTGAATCCAAGACCTTCACTAACTTGAAAATAATCCCCGTAGGTAAACAGGATAATCAAGAAGTGAAATTGGAAAACGATGTGACGAACATTACATTGAATGGGAAAGCGGAGGATCTAAAAAGAATATCTAAAGACAACATTTCGCTCACGGTTGATGTAAGTAATTTAGATGAGGGTCAGCATGATGTAGAACTGGCAGTAAAAGTACCTGCGGGAGTAACTTGGGAACTAGATTCAAAAAGAGTCGCAGTGTCAGTTTCCTTGTCTCCAAAAGAGGAAGATACATAAGCTGTCCTTAACATCATTTAATTTAGTAACGATTTGAAGAAGGAGCGATATAGATGGGTAAATATTTTGGAACAGATGGAGTCAGGGGAATAGCAAATACGGAGTTAACGCCAGAGTTGGCATTTAAACTAGGTCGTTTTGGTGGCTATGTCCTTACTAAGAATTCAGAAAAACCAAAAGTGTTAATAGGAAGAGATACCCGCATTTCAGGGGAAATGCTAGAAGGTGCTCTTGTTGCCGGCTTATTATCTATCGGCGCTGAAGTTATGCGTCTAGGTATCATATCAACACCAGGAGTGGCGTATTTAACAAAAGCGTTAAGTGCTGAAGCGGGTGTCATGATCTCAGCGTCTCACAATCCTGTAGCGGATAATGGAATCAAATTTTTTGGACCGGATGGTTTCAAACTTTCAGATGAACAGGAAGCTGAAGTTGAGGCTTTGCTTGATTTAGAAAATGATGAGTTGCCACGTCCTACAGGCGGCGATTTAGGACATTTAAATGATTACTTCGAGGGCGGACAAAAATATCTCCAATACTTAAAGCAGTCAGTTGATGAAGATTTTACAGGCATACATGTTGCACTTGATTGTGCCCATGGCGCTACATCTTCCTTAGCCATGCATTTATTCGCGGATTTAGATGCGGATATCTCTACTATGGGAGCATCGCCTAATGGCTTGAACATCAATGATGGGGTTGGTTCCACCCACCCTGAAGCTCTTGCTGAATTCTTAAAGGAAAAAGGGGCAGATGTGGGGCTTGCTTTTGATGGAGACGGCGATCGCATTATAGCCATTGACGAAAAGGGAAACATTGTCGACGGCGATCAAATCATGTATATATGTGCAAAATATCTAAAAGAAAACAACCGATTGAAACAGGGGACAGTGGTTTCCACAATTATGAGTAACCTTGGTTTTTACAAAGGCCTTGAAGAACATGGTATACATAGTGCTCAAACAGCAGTAGGTGATCGCTATGTAGTAGAAGAGATGCGTAAGGGTGGCTATAACCTTGGCGGAGAGCAATCTGGGCATATTATTTTCTTGGATTACAATACAACGGGTGATGGCTTATTGACAGGCTTACAGCTTGTTAACATTATGAGTGAAACGCAAAAACCTCTATCCGAGCTTGCGAGTGAAATGCAAAAATATCCACAGACGCTTATCAATGTTAAAGTAACAGACAAGCATGGGGTAACGAAAAATGAAAAAGTACAGGAAGTCATAAAAGAAGTGGAAGCGGAAATGGAAGGCAACGGGCGAATCTTGGTGCGTCCATCTGGAACAGAACCGCTTGTCCGTGTTATGGCTGAAGCGCCGACTATTGAAGAATGTACGCAGTATGTCGACCGCATTGTAGAAATCGTGAGAGCGGAAATGGGATTAACTGAATAACTAATCGTATGCATAAAGGGAACGAAATTTCCTTTTATGCATATTTTTATTATGAGTCAAATTTTGCTTAAATGTACTAAAGAATTGACCTATGTCCCTTTCATAGGGTATGATTATCCTGATTTATAACTACTTTTTCCAAAAAGTGGTATAAGCATGAAGGAGGGAAGGTATCATAATCGGAAACCAAAAGCGCCTGAACTAAACTGGGTCGAGACGGGTTTAGTTGACGAGGAGGAGGAGTATCGAGTATTCGGCGGATACCTCCCGGCTGAAGTGCACAGCCGTAATAATTCCAATTTTAAAACAGTGGGGCAACCGACTGCACAAAGAGTTGGAAATGTACTAAGGGAAAAAGCCTTCGGGTATTTCCTTTATTAAAATAATATCAGAGATGGGGGGGCAGGGATGCCCTCGCGCATTCCTGTTCCCTCTAATCGGTTGGAGGAACAGAAATTATGTGTGGAATTGTAGGATATATTGGTCTAAATGATGCAAAAGAAGTGTTGTTAAAAGGTCTTGAAAAACTAGAATACCGTGGATATGACTCCGCGGGCATCGCCGTGAAAAATGACGAGGGCATCAAGGTTTTCAAGGAAAAAGGACGGATTGCAGACTTACGCAATGTTGTGGATGAAGGAATCCTAGCAAATACAGGAATCGGACACACTCGCTGGGCCACTCATGGCGTACCAAGTCGTGATAATGCTCATCCTCACCAAAGCAATTCAGGGCGTCTGACTTTAGTTCATAACGGGGTCATCGAAAACTATGCGATTTTAAAACGTGAATATTTGAAGGATGTTGCTTTCAAAAGCGAAACTGATACGGAAGTCATCGTTCAGTTAGTAGAGAAATTCGTGAACGACGGTATGGAAGTGGAAGAAGCATTCCGTCACACACTCACGCTTTTAGAAGGTTCGTATGCACTTGCTTTGTTGGATGCTGAAAACGATGAAACAATCTTTGTTGCTAAGAATAAGAGTCCATTATTGATCGGAGTGGGTAAAGACTTCAATGTTGTCGCTTCTGATGCAATGGCGATGCTGCAAGTTACCGATCAATTCCTTGAATTAATGGATAAAGAAATGGTCGTAGTCACGAAAGAAAAAGTAACCATTAAGAATCTTTCCAATGAAGAAGTACTTCGTGCTCCATTCACGGCAGAACTGGATGCCAGTGATATAGAAAAAGGCACATATCCACATTATATGCTTAAAGAAATTGATGAGCAGCCTACTGTCATCCGTAAAATCATTCAAGCTTACCAAAATGAAGAAGGTAAATTGGCGATTGATTACAATATTGCAGAGGCTTTAAGCGAGGCGGACCGTATCTATATTGTGGCTTGTGGAACGAGCTACCATGCAGGCTTAATCGGTAAGCAATTCATTGAAAAAATGGCTAAAATTCCGGTTGAGGTTCATGTAGCGTCAGAGTTCACTTATAACATGCCGATATTATCCGATAAGCCGCTCTTCATCTTCATTTCTCAAAGTGGGGAAACAGCAGATAGCCGTGCAGTGCTAGTGGCCATTAAAGAACTTGGTCATAAAGCATTAACCATCACAAATGTACCGGGCTCTACATTGTCACGGGAATCAGATTATACACTTCTGTTACATGCAGGTCCTGAAATTGCTGTAGCCTCTACCAAGGCATACACGGCTCAAGTAGCTGTATTGGCCATATTGGCGAACGTGACAGGACAGTTCCGTAACCTTTCATTCGATTTCGATCTTGTCAAAGAACTTGGAATTGCTGCAACAGGTATGGAAGCTCTATGCGACTCGAAAGAAGAGATGGAAGAAATCGCACGTGAATATCTATCTGTGACACGTAACTGCTTCTTCATTGGTCGATCTCTTGACTTTTACCTGGGTCTTGAAGGTGCCCTTAAGCTGAAAGAAATCTCCTACATCCAGGCAGAAGGCTTTGCCGGTGGAGAGCTTAAGCACGGAACGATTGCCTTGATTGAGGATGGAACACCTATCATAGCCCTTGCTACGCAAGCAGGCGTCAATCTAGGCATCCGTGGGAACGTCAAAGAAGTGGTCGCTCGTGGTGCGAACCCTTGCATCATTTCTATGAAAGGGTTGGAAGAAGATGATGATCGCTTCGTCATCCCGGAAGTGAACGAACTATTAACACCGCTTGTCTCTGTTATCCCGCTACAACTCATAGCGTACTACGCTGCCCTACACCGTGAGTGTGACGTGGATAAACCTCGTAACCTTGCTAAAAGTGTAACGGTTGAATAAGTAGGAATGACTTGTTTGTGCTAATCGTGACTTTGAAAAAAGACACGATGAAACACCCCTTTAGATTATCTAAAGGGGTGTTTTTATGTCTAAAAGAGAAAACATCACAAGTTTAAGAAAGGATAAAATATGTCGATGCGTTTGATAATCAAAAAAATGAGGGGAAACTCAGTTAGGTCATAATACTGCTTTAGTTAAAAAAGAAAGGATTTAAACATATTCAAATAGAATTGTAATTTAGGATGGTTTGAATCAAAATTTCAGGCCATCTTTTTTATGTAAAAAAGGAAATACTTAGATATTTAATTCGAATAGCAAATGATATCAAAATTAACTTTATATATTCCTTTACACTCAAAAGTGAGGTGAGCTAAATGTATAGCAAGGTAACTCAGGATGTTATTTATTTCTTAGAAGACCGTTTACTAGAAGACTGGAAGTTAGCAGATTATGCATTTGAACTTGGTTATTCTCAATTTCACTTGTCACGTGTTTTCAAACGAGAAACAGGCATTTCAATCAGTGAATATATCCGTAAGCGAAGACTAGCAACAGCTGCAATGTATTTACTCCATTCAGATGAAAGGATCATTCAAATTGCCTTTGACCTACAATTCCAGTCACAAGAAGCTTTTACACGTTCTTTTAAAGAGCTATATAAAATGCCACCAGGTAAATATCGCAAGCTGATGCGAACACTACAAGGAATGGAGGAAGTTGAAATGACCGAGAAAACAAATATTAAAGGGTGGCTATTAAGTGGTTCTCACCCGAATCTTTATGAAATGGTAACCGACCCAAAAGTTTTTCATACAGGAACCAGATCAGGTTTACTGGCTTCAAAAACCGATGCTGGCGAAGGGCAGTTCGGAACGATGATGCAGAGCTTTTCAGCAGATAACTGGAAAGGGAAACGTATTAAAGTATCCTGTTTCTTAAAAACAGAGGAAGTTGTAAAATGTGGGGTCTGGTGTCGGGTGGATAATGCATCAGGTGACATGATTCAATTTGATAATATGGATAACCGTTCGATTCATGGTACAACGAATTGGAATATTTATTCCGTTGTTTTGGATATCCCAAGTGATAGTGCATCCATTCACTTTGGGGTGCTTTTAATAGGAACAGGAAAAGTATGGGCAGATGGCTTTAAGTTTGAAGAAGTTAACACTACCGTTCCTACAACGAATATATTACATCAGGAGTATCTACCATTGGAGCCGGTGAATTTAGGGTTTGATGAAATATGTTCATGATAGAAGTTTGTATGGAAATAATTTTTACATTGTATACATCATTGGGATTAGGAGAGAAGGATCCAAAAGAGAATGATAAAGCAGAGTAAAGAAACCCGGGCATCTTTCTCTTCTATAAATAAAGCAAATCATCGCTCGCCTTTCACTCTCCCCCAAAAGACGAGTTTTTTATCATAACGCCATTTTTTTCAATGAAATTATATTTCAAGAAGAGGAAGGTGGATGAATCATGGAAAAATATAAAACTCTCTTCAATGAAATCATGACGAATGATCCATACATCATGTCTGTGTTAAAAGTTGTTGAACAGGTAAAGATGGATGATTGTTGGGTTTGTGCAGGGCTAATTCGAAACAAAGTGTGGGATGTCATACATAATATCAAGACACCTATCAATGATATAGATGTTATTTATTTTGATCCAACAGATACATCGATAAGCATGGAGAAGCATTTCGAAAAAGTTCTGGAAGGGCTAATGCCGCAGCAACCTTGGTCTGTAAAAAACCAAGCACGCATGCACGAAAAAAACGACGCTCTCCCCTACAATTCCTCTTATGATGCCGTAGCTCATTTCCCTGAAAGTCCGACGGCAATTGCTGTGAAATTACATAATAATAAGCTAGAAGTGATGGCTCCTTATGGATTAACTGATTTATTTGAAAAGATAGTAAGACCTACGCCGTTATATACTAGAAATAATAAATTATATCCTGTATTTAGTGAGCGTATGC
Organism: Peribacillus sp. NPDC097675; assembly: GCF_050277655.1. Classification (NCBI taxonomy): domain Bacteria; kingdom Bacillati; phylum Bacillota; class Bacilli; order Caryophanales; family Bacillaceae; genus Peribacillus; species Peribacillus sp. NPDC097675. Next base: position 11,817 of record NZ_JBNNSK010000015.1, read on the forward strand.
AGGAGAAAAAGTGGAATGAAATTTGGCGAGATTTATATATAGAAATGTAAGGAAGGAAGTGGAGAGTTACTTTCCTACTTGGGGATTTTCCGGCCTTCCTCCTATGCTCGAATTAAGTGATGTTTTGGAACTACCCATGTTTACGTAATAAACAGGTGTGATTTTAATCAAGGTTCCTGTTAGTTTCAGGGCAGAAAAGAAACGGTTTGAAAAAGATTTCTTAAACTATTTGCAATCCCTACCATTTGATGGTATGCTTAGTTTAATTATTCATGTTCGGTACTAAGAATACTAAAAGTACTACTTTTCGTTTCGATGATGACTTAGAGCAAGGATAGTAATACAATGTGCTTTAGCACTAGGAGGCAACAACAATGGAACAAGGTAAAGTGAAATGGTTTAACGCAGAAAAAGGATTTGGCTTCATCGAACGCGAAAACGGAGACGATGTATTCGTACATTTCTCAGCTATCCAAAGCGAAGGATTCAAATCTTTAGACGAAGGCCAAGAAGTTACTTTTGAAGTAGAACAAGGTCAACGCGGACCTCAAGCTTCTAACGTTCAAAAAGCATAATTTCTAAAAACAAAAAAGGCAGATCCTATTTATAGGGTCTGCCTTTTTTGTCGTATAAAAAAATATAACAAAAAACCCTGCTCATGATTGTGCAGGGGTGAAGAAACAAGTAAAGTAAAGCGCTTAAAAAGGCCTACTAAGTATAGCATAGTTTTTTTCAAAGCAAACTCATTTGAAGGAAAGTGTAAAGGGTAAAAGATTGAAAAAGGAGTCTTTCCTACGCGTACTGAAAAATATCAGCTTTTAAAAGTGTGTATATATTTATCTAAAAGGAATGAATTCGTGCACATTCAAATGGTGGTTTGAGTATAATGTAAAATGTGGTATATTATAATCAAATGTAGGTTTGAATGAATGGATGTGAGAAGATGGATGAAATGAAAGACATGTGTGAGGTTCACCTGCATGATGAAGAAAAGGTGAACCGTATCCAAAAGGTAATAAGTCAGGTTGATATTTCAAGTATGTCGAAGTTGTTTAAAGTAATCGGTGATGAAAACCGGGTGAAAATCTCGTATGCACTTTGTGAGGATGAAGAGTTATGCGTATGTGATTTGGCCAATATCATCGGGGCTTCCATGGCGACAACCTCTCATCATCTCCGTACTCTATATAAACATTCCATTGTGAAATACAGGAAAGAAGGAAAATTAGCTTTTTACTCATTAGATGATGATCATATAAAACAGTTAATCCTTATCGCACTAGCCCATCAGCAGGAGGTGAGAGTAGATGGATGAGTCACAATACAAGACGTATCGGATTCAAGGTCTGTCCTGTACGAATTGTGCAGCGAAATTCGAGAACAATGTACGCGGACTTGAAGGAGTGAAGGAAGCAAAGCTCAATTTCGGGGCTTCGAAGATATCCATTTCCGGAAGCGCGACGATTGAAGATATAGAGAAGGCTGGAGCCTTTGATAATCTGAAAATTCGAACTGAACAGGAACAGGTGACAGAAAAGGAACCGTTTTGGAAGCAAAAAGAGAATATCAAGGTCGTTCTTTCCGCTATACTTCTTTTTATCAGTTGGATGCTGGAACAGTGGTATGGAGAGGGTAGTCTTTTGCCGGTCCTTGGTTATGGGGCTGCCATTTTAGTCGGAGGATACTCTTTATTCATGAATGGGTTGAAAAACCTGATAAGACTTCGTTTTGATATGCATACGCTCATGACAGTAGCCATTATTGGAGCGGCAATCCTTGGTGAATGGGGCGAGGGCGCAACTGTGGTCATCCTATTTGCTATTAGTGAAGCGCTTGAAAAATATTCAATGGATAAAGCTCGAAACTCCATTGAGTCCCTTATGAACATTGCTCCTAAAGAAGCATGGATCCGGAGGGGCCATCATGAAATGATGATGGCTGTCGATGCCATTGAGGTGGGCGACACTATGATCGTCAAACCTGGCCAGAAGCTTGCTATGGATGGAAGGATCATAAAGGGCTCCTCCACACTGAATCAGGCGGCCATTACGGGTGAATCGGAACCGTTATTTAAAACGGTCGAAGAAGAAGTGTTTGCTGGGACGCTGAACGGCGAAGGCCTTTTGGAAGTGGAAGTCACGAAAAGGGTTGAGGATACGACGATTGCTAAGATCATTCATCTTGTAGAAGAGGCACAAGCAGAGAAGGCTCCTTCCCAAGCGTTCGTTGATAAATTTGCAAAATTCTATACTCCGGCCATTATGCTGATTGCGTTAGCACTTGCAATCATCCCACCATTGATGATGGATGGAGAATGGGGAGATTGGATTTACCGCGGATTGACTGTGCTAGTGGTCGGATGTCCCTGTGCATTAGTCATTTCCACACCCATCGCGATTGTGACAGCCATTGGGAATGCAGCGAAAAACGGTGTTCTAATCAAAGGCGGAATCCATTTGGAAGAAGCGGGTGCCTTGAAGGCAATTGCTTTTGATAAAACGGGTACATTGACAAAGGGAATACCTGAAGTGACGAATTTTTCGATGATTGTAGTTGATATGAGTGAAAGGGACGCGTTAGGAATTGCTGCTGCTTTAGAAAGTCGTTCGCAACATCCTTTGGGGACGGCTATTCTCCAACAAGCGGATAGCCAGGCCATAGACTATCGTTCTCTCATGGTTGAAGATTTCACAGCATTGACAGGTAAAGGGTTGAAAGGAACAATTAATCAAGAAGTCTATTATATTGGTAAACCACATCTCTTTGATGAAGTGGGATTAACCATTTCTGAATCTGTTCAACATCAGATCCTTGACTACCAGAATGAAGGGAAAACGGTGATGGTCCTGGGCAATCGAATTCATGTTCTTGCACTGATTGCTGTGGCGGATGAAATAAGGGAAAGCAGTAAGGAAGCTATCCGTAAATTACATGCATTGGGAATTGAAAAAACAATCATGCTGACCGGCGATAATATTGGGACGGCAAAAGTGATTGGCGCAGCTGCTGGCGTTCATGAGATTCAAGCGGAATTATTGCCTCAAGATAAACTGTCCTCCATCAAACAATGGAAACAGAAATATAATCGAGTGGCTATGGTAGGCGATGGTGTCAATGATGCCCCTGCCTTGGCAGCTTCCACGGTAGGGATTGCGATGGGAGGAGCAGGTACGGATACGGCTCTCGAAACAGCAGATATCGCTCTGATGGGTGATGATTTATCGAAGCTACCTTACACCATTTCTTTAAGCAGGAAAACGTTGAAAATCATTAAGCAGAATATTACGTTTTCGTTAGCGATTAAGGTAGTGGCTTTACTGTTGATTGCGCCGGGCTGGTTAACACTTTGGATGGCGATCTTCGCCGATATGGGTGCGACGTTGATTGTAACGTTGAACAGTCTAAGATTGCTGAGAATAAAAGAATGAAATAAAAAGGGTTTCTTGATTCCAGGAATCAAGAAACCCTTTTTATTGCTATACGTTTCATGTGAAACGTTAAAATTCCATGAACTAATTAATAGGAAAGTTACCAAAGCCGTGACTTAATGGGATGAAAAGAAGCAGACTAATGTAGAGAGTTGTTATGTTGATATGAATTTAGGATATATTGAAAGCATAGCCAGGATAATACTATGAACAGGATAGGTAGTGTGCTACAATGTGGCTGACTTTTATAGGAATGCAGGCCACGGATCTGTGAGTTTGTTGAAATAGATTACGGGAGTATGGGAAGGGATTTGGAAGGATGGAGTTACACCAGAAGGCAATATTAGTAGGGGTCAATCTGAATAGCCAAAAGGATTTTGCTTATTCGATGGAGGAGCTCGCCAATTTAACAGAAGCCTGTGAAGTAGAAGTGGTTGGAAGCATCACGCAGAATATGCATCGGGTCACTTCCTCGCATTTCATCGGCACAGGGAAAATCGATGAAGTAAAAGCGCTAGTGGAGTACAAAGATGCGAATGTTGTGATCTTCAATGACCAACTATCACCCTCACAACTGCGAAACTTGGAGCGAGATATGGATTGTAAGGTGATTGATCGGTCTATTCTCATCCTGGATATCTTCGCGCAACGGGCTAAAACGAAAGAAGCTCAGCTCCAGGTTGAAGTGGCAAAACTTCAATATATGCTCCCCCGCCTCATCGGTTTGAGGGAATCATTAGGTCGCCAGAGCGGTGGAGTGGGTACCAATAAGGGAGCCGGGGAAAAGCAACTTGAACTTGACCGCAGGAGAATTGAGGAGAACATTAGTGTACTGAATAAGGAATTGGAAGAACTTGTTGCACACCGTCAAACCCAGAGGAAACAACGGAAAAAGAATGCAATACCTGTTGTGTCTTTAGTGGGTTACACAAATGCCGGGAAATCATCAATCATGAACGCATTAATTGATATGTACCATCCTACATCGGAAAAGCAGGTACTAGAAAAGGACATGCTTTTCGCTACGCTTGAGACGTCCGTTAGGAACATTCCATTGCCGGATAATAAGGAATTTTTGCTTACGGATACCGTTGGATTCGTATCTAAACTGCCCCACCATTTGGTTAAGGCGTTCCGTTCAACCTTAGAGGAAGTGATTGAGGCCGATTTACTGATTCATGTTGTTGATTATTCCAATCCTAACCATGAACAACAGATTGAGATAACAGAACAGACATTAGAGGATATCGGCATTAAAGAAATACCAACTATTTTTGCTTATAATAAAGCAGATATGACTGACATTGATATTCCACAGGTAAACCATGATTCCGTTTATATGGCAGCCAAAAACAAGGTGGGCATCAAGGAATTGATAGATCAGGTTCGGGGTCATATCTTTAAGGACTATATTCACTGTCAAATGTTGATTCCATACGATCAGGGACAGTTGGTGTCCTATTTCAATGAAAATGGACATATAACGGAAACGGAGTATGAAGAAAATGGAACCAAAATAAAACTTGAATGCAAGCAGACGGATTATGAAAAATATCAAAAGTATGTGATGGACTAATCCTATTGCCTTTCTGTTCCTGATTTTCAATACATGTTAATAACTTTGTTTTTTTTAGTACAAGTTATTCACATAGAATTTAAATGTGTATAACTTGTGGATACTTTAGAGGAAAAGCCTCGAAAACTTGAAATGAAGTTTCGAGGCTTTTTATTTTGTGGACAACTTGTTGATAAGTATGTAAAGCATTACGAAAAATGGCGAATAGTTAGCAATAAGAGTAGGATATTGATTTTAACCATCGATTTCTGTAAAGAAACATAACATAGTTCTTACATAGTGCACATTATGTAGTTAGCTTTATTTTACACTTTGTATAATGTAACTGCCTTCCTATTATTATAAAATAAAGAATATTCATTTTATTTAGATATCAATAGATGAATAGGGGGCAATTGGTGATTATAAGTGTAACCTGTAAAGAGAAAATGACAGTGCTACAGCCATAAATCATCATAAAAGTTGGGATAGGATATTGCTGATGCGAAGACTGAAAGCAATTCCTGCCTTTTTATTTTCCACAATAATTTCTTTGGAAGGAGAATAGTAGATGGATATGACAAGCGCGTTAAAAGACGATTTGAAGAGAAACTTCCAGGAGGCAGAGAGGGGTTTAACCCCAAGAGAGGCACTGGAAGAATCTAATCGATGTTTATACTGTTATGATGCTCCTTGTATCCAAGCCTGTCCTACAGGCATAGACATTCCTACCTTTATAAAAAAAATCTCATCAGGGAATTTAAAAGGTTCGGCCAAAACGATCATGACGGCCAACCCGGTCGGTGCCAGCTGTGCGCGGGTATGTCCGACAGAAGAGCTATGTGAAGGGGCATGTGTCCTGAATCATTCTACAAAACCAATTCCTATTGGAGATCTCCAGCGTTATTCCACAGATTGGGCCATTCAAAATAAACAAGCTCTATTCAAGGCCGGCAAGAAGAATGGCAAAACGGTAGCCATTGTCGGAAGTGGTCCTGCGGGCTTGTCTGCAGCAAGGGAATTAGCTTTGCTTGGCTACAGCGTAACCATCTTCGAAGCAGAGAAGAACCCTGGCGGATTGAACACGTATGGAATAGTCTCCTTCCGTTTGCCACAATCCATTTCCTATTGGGAAGTTGATCAAGTAAAGAGCCTTGATGTAGAAATAAGAACGAATTCCAGGGTGGGAGTGGACATTGCCGCTACACAACTGGTTAAGGACTATGATGCAGTTATTTTAGCAATTGGTATGTCCGAGGTACCTAAACTAGGTATTGAAGGAGAGGACTTGGCTGAAGTATACGATGCAATCGATTTCGTTAAAGCGACAAAAACGGAGGCTATTACTGATAAATTTGTTGGCAAGAAGATGTTGGTCATAGGTGCTGGGAATACAGCCATCGATGCTGCAACCTGTTCGGTCCGTCTTGGGGCTGAAGAAGCTGGAATCATCTATCGTCGAACTCAGGCGGAAATGACAGCTTATGATTTTGAATATGAGTTTGCCAAACAGGAAGGAGTCCATTTTCATTGGCTGACGAATCCTTCTAGAATTGTGGCTGATGAAAAGGGTCAGGTAACGGGCATTGAGTGTGTGAAAATGGAACTTAGTGAGGCAGGGGAAGATGGCCGCAGACGTCCGATTCCGATTGCAGGCTCTGAATTTATCCTTCCAGCTGATGGTGTGATTCGTGCGATAGGACAATCACGATATGTTGATCTAATTGAACAATTCAATATTGAGCATGATGGAGGCGTCGTTACATTGACTGGAGGCTCCTACAAGACGTCCAATGAGAAGGTATTTGCTTGTGGGGATGTCATCTTTGGGAAGGGCCAAGGCGAGGCGATGGTCGTTTCCGCAGCTCAACAAGGGAAAATGACAGCTTATGAGATTGATGGAATTTTAATGAGAAAAGCAGAAGACATAGCTTAATAAAATGAGAATAGGGAGGCGTATCAATGGCTGATTTATCAATTAATCTTGCAGGTATTAAATCTCCTAACCCTTTTTGGCTTGCTTCGGCCCCACCAACTAATTCGGGGTATCAAGTTCAGAGGGCTTTCGAAGCTGGATGGGGAGGAGCTGTTTGGAAGACACTTGGGGATCCCATCCTTAATGTTTCCTCTCGTTTTGCAGCCGTCGGTTTTAATGGCCAAAGAGTAGCAGGATTCAACAATATTGAACTGATTACAGATCGTCCGCTTGAAGTGAACCTTCAGGAGATATATGAAACGAAAAAGAGATTTCCCGATCATGCGATCATAGCGTCCGTAATGGTTGAGCCACAGCAGGAAAAGTGGCATGAAATTATCAAAAAGATAGAAGCTGTGGGCGTGGATGGTTATGAATTGAATTTCGGGTGCCCGCATGGGATGGCCGAAAGAGGAATGGGGGCTGCATCGGGTCAGGTTCCTGAGCTGGTGGAAAAACAGACATATTGGGCGAAGGAAGTGGCCTCGAAACCAGTCATCGTCAAGCTTACCCCTAATATTACCGACATTACGGTTACCGCTGAAGCTGCTGTAAGAGGGGGAGCGGATGCGATTAGCATGATCAATACGATCAACAGTCTTGCAGGGGTGGATATACATTCATGGAACACGATTCCCCATGTAGGTGGGAAAGGGGCACACGGTGGTTACTGTGGTCCTGCAGTGAAACCAATCGCCTTGAATATGGTGGCTGAATGTGCAAGAAACCCACGATTTAATGTCCCGATATCCGGTATTGGAGGGATTTCTAATTGGCAGGACACGGTTGAGTTTTTATTGATGGGCTCGACAGGCGTACAGATTTGTACCGCGGCCATGCATCATGGTTTCCGGATTGTAGAAGATATGATTGACGGTCTGTCTAATTATCTTGATGAAAAAGGAATTGCTTCCGTGATGGATATCGTCGGAAAATCTGTACCACGATATTCCGATTGGGGAAATCTGGATTTGAATTATAAAGTAGTCGCCCGCATCAATAATGATGTGTGCATCAACTGCAATAAGTGTCATATAGCCTGTGAAGATACTTCTCACCAATGCATCGATATGCTAAAGGACACTTCAGGAAATTCATTTTTGCGAGTTCGTGAAGAAGATTGTGTCGGCTGTAATCTTTGTTCAATCGTATGTCCGGTTGATGGAGCAATCGATATGGTTGAAATGGAAAGCGATCTAGCTCCTATGACATGGAATGAGCGTCAGGGTCTGCTTGGGAACATCGGTACTGAACGTGTTGATTTCGTAAAATAATGGAGGGGTAAGTCTATGAAAAAAATTATTAAAAACGGAACCATTGCAACAGCGGCAGATACGTATCAAGCAGATATTTTGATAGAAAATGAAATCATTACATTGATTGGTAAAGACCTTTCAGCGGATGGAGCGGAAATCATTGATGCCAAGGGTGCTCTTATCTTCCCTGGAGGAATAGACCCACATACCCATCTAGATATGCCGTTTGGTGGGACGACCACTAAGGATGATTATGAAACGGGAACGATTGCAGCGGCCTATGGAGGAACGACGACGGTCATTGACTTCTGTTTAACGGATAAAGGTGAGCCATTAAAGGATGCCATTGCAACATGGCACGAAAAAGCGGCCGGCAAAGCGGCCATCGATTATAGCTTTCATCTCATGATCAGTGAAATCAATGATGAAGTTCTGGCGGAGCTGCCAAGCATCATCGAAAAAGAAGGGATTTCTTCTTTTAAAGTGTTCATGGCTTACAAAAATGTCTTTCAGGCAGATGATGCAACGCTTTATCGGACTTTGCTTCAGGCAAAAGAACTTGGCGCTCTTGTCATGGTCCATGCGGAAAATGGGGATGTCATCGATTATTTAACTAAGCAGGCACTCGAAAAAGGACAAACGGACCCGATTTATCATGCCTTAACTAGGCCTCCAGAGCTTGAAGGAGAAGCAACAGGAAGAGCAGCGAAGTTAACAGAGATGGCAAATGGCCAACTTTACGTCGTTCATGTCACTTGCGAAGATGCGGTAGAGAAAATTACCGAAGCAAGAAATAAAGGTGTGGATATCTGGGGAGAGACCTGCCCACAATACCTTGTTCTGGACCAAAGCTATCTCGAGAAGCCCGATTTTGAAGGGGCTAAATATGTCTGGTCTCCACCATTAAGGGAGAAGAAGAATCAGGATGTGTTATGGAACGCCTTAAAAACAGGCCAGTTGCAAACCATAGGCTCAGACCAATGTTCTTTTGACTTTAATGGACAAAAGGACCTGGGACGTGACGACTTTACAAAAATTCCGAACGGAGGACCGACGATTGAGGACCGAATGAGTATCCTTTATTCAGAGGGAGTCAAAAAAGAACGCATCACCTTGAATCAGTTTGTCGACATTACTTCTACGAAAGTAGCCAAACTTTTTGGAATGTTCCCTAAAAAAGGAACGATAGCAGTTGGTTCCGATGCCGACCTTGTCATTTTTGACCCGAAAGTGGAGAGAACGATTTCTGCCGATACCCACCATATGGCTGCAGACTACAATGCCTTTGAAGGAATGAAAATTACAGGTGAACCGGTTTCGGTCTTATCGCGCGGTCAGTTTGTCATCCGTGATAAACAATTTGTGGGAGAGGCTGGAAAAGGACAATTTTTGAAGCGGGCTAAATACAATACATCACTAGAGTCTGATTCAGAGCAAAAGCTTACAGTCTAAAGTCACCAGAAGTTCTTTAGCAAATAAAAGGGGGATTTTATGGATGAGTGAAAAAGAGGATTATTTAAAGTCTCCCGATTTGCTGCCTATACCGCATAGAGAGAAGAACATTAGCGCAGTGGGGTTTGGATTCATCTGGGTAGGGATGGCTGTAGTATTGGCCGCCTTTGCCATTGGAGGAAATGGGATCCAAAGCCTATCGCTTGGTTGGGTTGTACTTGCAACAGTTATTGCCTGTGTGGTTCTTGGTTTTTTAATGACAATGACAGGAGATATAGGCGTTGAGCATGGTATTTCATTTCCTATATATATGAGGGCGCCTTTTGGAACGATAGGGACTCATATTCCTTCGCTTGTCAGGGCTTTTGTTGCCTCTTGCTGGTTTGGTCTGAATACTTATTTTGGTGCAACGGCGATGAATGCCATTTTCGCCACTCTTTTTAATTTTGACAATTGGTTTATCTGCTTTCTGGTTTTTGCGCTTTTACAACTGGTTAATACAGCGATGGGAATCAAGTCAATCGAACGGTTTGCGGATTTGGCAGCACCCGCAATCATCTTGATTTCCGGTTGGATGTATTTTACGCTTTCTGATCAAGCCATAGCCCAAGGAAGGGATGTTTGGTCCTGGATTGAGAGTCCGGTAACCGGGGGTGCGGCTGTAACAGCTTTCATGGTCGTCATCATGTCAAATATGGGATTTTGGGGAACGTTAACAGCGGATATGCCGACGCTATCTCGTTTTATAAAAGCACCAAAAAATAAGAAGAACTGGTTTAAGCGCAATAAGGGCCAGATTATAGGTAACGTTATTACCTATCCCATCACTCAGACGTTCATGGTTATTATTGGAGCGGTTTCTTACATGGCCGTTTCCAATTATGACCCAGTCGTAGCTATACAGGGGTCAGCCAGCGGCATTACCCTTGGTATCCTTTTGCTCATGATCGTTTTTGCCCAATGGTCAACGAATACTACGGCCAATGTCATTCCGGCTGCAACAATCTTCTCGAATGTACTGGGTCCTAGAATGCCGTTTTGGTCCGGGGTTGTTGTAGCAGGGATTATTGGTATCGTCGTCCAACCATGGAGCCTTTTCGACGTTATTATTGAGGTTTTACTGATTGTCGGCGGGATATTAGCCTCCATTGTGGGCATATTGGTGGCCGATTATTATTTTCTTCGTAAGCGCCGAGTCAATGTACCAGATTTATATGAAAATGAAGGGCAATATAAGTACATGAACGGTGTAAACTGGGCGGGAATCATTGCTTGGGTTATTGGAGGAAGTGGCGCCACAATATTCTCCAATTATTCATTCATTGTCGGTTTTGTACTTGGAAGTGCAAGCTATTATGTACTGGCTAAATACTGGTGGTTTAAGAAGTATGAACAAGCGGAAATTATAGATCCGAGCGATGAGAAATATTTAGGTATTTCTGTTGGCAGGGATTGGGTTATTGGAGAGAGAATAGAAGACGAAAAAGAGTCATTGAATATGTCTTTAGACAGTGAGAACGTTAATTAAGGAGGCGTGGAACATGTCTGAATATCAAGAGTATCGCTTAGAAAGGGAACAAATTGATTTTTTGCTTGAACGAGGGTACAGAATCACCCGAGTCTCTGAAAATTTAAGTGGCGCTTTTCTTGATTTCGAATTGATAGAAGGAACGAAACAGGAATGGAAGCAGTTAAATATCAAAACACCAGAAGGAAGAAAGTATTTCTCAACATTACTTTTTACAAAACCCAATTAAAGAATGATACATGGAATTGTAAAGTCGGCCTATTTTCAGTTGAATAGGTCATTTTTTATGTGGTTGATGAATAGATATCGACTTGTAAAGTGAAATGACTTAAGAGAAAATGAAATGTATAGCACGAATTCTACAAAAAAATATAAAATTTTTGTAGAATTTTGACGTTAGATAATATGTCCAGTATCTGGAGATTTACAGATTGTCCGTTTATAATAGAATCTATAGCTCTATAAAAGGATGGTGGTTGGATGAATACGTCGATTACAATTGAGGAAATTTTAACGCGCAGGCATTTTAACCGGATAGATGTAGTCGGAGGGATCAGTGGATTAAAGCGCCAAGTTAAATGGGTCCACTGTTTGGAAGTCACCCAAATCAGCCATTTATTAAATGGAAATGAACTAATTCTTACCACCGGTTTAGGATGGAAGGATTCCGATAGCACCTTTCTTTCTTATCTAAGTCAGCTCATTAAGTGTGAAGCGGCAGGACTCTGTATAGAGATGGCTACTCATTCTATGTCAATTCCGCAGTCTGCCATTGATCTTGCAGATAAGCATGGTTTTCCTCTTATCTTATTTAATCAAGAAGTCCCTTTTGTTGAAATTACTCAGGATATTCATTCGTTAATCATTAATAAACAGTATCAGATGATTTCTAACTTAGAAACCTACTCACAGCAGTTAAATAAAAAACTCCTCGAAATTGACCATTATGAACCAATTCTAAAATTTCTTCATTCATATTTAAATGTACAGGTTATGCTTATTTCTAATGAAAGTGAAATAGCCTATATTCCAAAAATAAAGAAAAAAATTATCCATCAATTATTATCAGAAATATCTGAAGATAAGTCGCACGCAAGTAAGTTCGTGTTGAAACAAAGGATTCGTGTCCTTGGTGAGAATTATGCGGAATTAGTCATTTACAGTAGCGATAGAGAGCTGACTGACTTCGATTCCCTCATCTTGGATCGAACGGCTACGGCTTTAGCTCAATATCTATTACGTGAAATCTATTTAGAAGAAAAGAAAATATCTGAAGAAAGTAAATGGCTCACGAACTGGCTTGAAGGGGAATGTAGTGATGAAGTCATTCGAGAGCAACTTTCTTACATAGATCCGAAAATGCAATTGGAAGGCGGAATCGTTTGTATCTGCAAACAACACTCAAGAAATAATAAAACTTCCACTAAACTAGATGGAACATATTTCAAAATCTTGTTTAGATCCGTTTTTGAACAGTATGGATTTCAGGTTTTTCCCATGGAGATTCACCAACATCTGGTTTTTATCTTAGGGGATAATCGTTCGCCTGAAGATTGGAAAGGGAGAGTGACGGAGGCCTTGGATCGAATCGCTAGAATGGATGCTACCGGCCGGAATCGGATGAACATGCTTTCTATTGGGTTTGGTAAATATGTTGGTAAGTTAAGTGAAATTTATAAGAGTTACGATACCGCACGTGAGACTTTATTACTTCAGGAGACTCTAACGGAGGAAAACAAAAGCTATTTTTATCAAGATTTACATATGTATAGAATGATTGCTCTCATTAATAAGCATGGGAATTTAGAAGAAACCGTGTATGAATACTTAGGTCCCGTTATTGAATATGATAAACGAAACAATGGTGAATTGATGCCTACATTAAAGACGTATCTAGCTTGTAATGGCTCCAAACAGGAGACATCCAAACAATTATTTATCGTTCGACAAACACTTTACCATCGCCTTGAAAAGTTAGAAAGACTATTAGGCGCTAATTTTATGAGGTCCGATCAACGTTTGGGCATTGAGTTCATGATTTTTGCTCTAGACTATTTAAAACTTCGTAAGAGGAAGGTAAATGAAAATATAGTTGACGGGTATGTGGAGAATTAAATTTAACACTGTAATAAAAGGGTGTCTAAAAGGCATCCTTTTTTTATGTGAAGTCACATGGCAGGGAGGACTAAGGTTCCATGGTAAAAATATACTGACATCAAAGAGTTGGCCTTTACAGCTCTTCGATGTCAGTGGCATTTTTTAATATTCATCTTTTTTTGAAAGGCAGTGGTCACATTCCACGAGGTAGGATTCGGCTTGTTCTATAATTTGATTCCCGCATTCTGGGCATTGCTTGGGTGGAAGAGTTCTGAAGAATTCCATTGGATTTTTGGTTTGCATATAGTTTCCTCCTTCAATTGTTTTAGTAGTCTTCGCTTTTAGAAAGGCAGCGGTCGCATTCCATCAGGTAAGATTCAGCATGTTCGACGATATGATCGCCACATTCTGGACAGTACTTGGCAGGTATACTGTTGAAAAATTCAATCGTTTTTTTAGTTTGCAAAATGGTTTCCTCCTCTAAGGGTTTTATCTATTCCTCACGTTTAGAAAGGCAACGATCACATTCCATCAAGTAAGAAACGGTGCCATTAAAAAGTGTTTCACCACACTCTGCACATTGGGTTATTGACTGATCTTTGATACTTTCTAATTGATTCGTTTGCATGTTACACTCCCTTTCTATAGTACAGTTTTTATTATTTACTTGTTGTTATAATACAGTATATACCTGTAATTGGAAAAAGTATAGGTGTTTTACATGAAATTCAGAAATATTTTCATGTTAATTTTGTAAATCCTATAAGTATTAGGATTGCCAAAATTTTTTAAGTCATATATATGTTTGGGTAAATTGGATCTTTAACTCCTTTAAATAGTGGGTTTGAAGTATTTAAGCTTAATTCAATCGAATTTTAGCATGTTCAATGGGGTAGGTTTAAGTAACTTGTAAGAAAGAATGAAACAGATGCCTTTGTAAAAGTTATCACGGTAAAAGATAGGGGAATGTGGTTTTAGTGTTTTAGTATTGAGGTAACTTGTTAGTAGAAGTAATTAACGGGAGGTCAAATATGTCGAAAGTAATGATTATTATCAACCCGTCCTCAGGAAAAGAAAAAGCAGGAGAAATTTTGCCTAATGCAAAAGAGGTACTTGGTAAGATCTATGAGCATGTTATAGTCCGGAAGACTGAGGGTGAAGGGGATGCTTCAAAGTTTGCCAAGGAAGCATGTGAAGGGAAGTTCGATGCCGTCATTTCCATGGGAGGAGATGGCACGGTGAATGAGACGGTGAATGGGTTAGCAGAACAAGAGCACAGGCCAAAATTCGGAATAATCCCGCTTGGAACAGTGAATGACTTTGCCAGGGCACTTCATATACCGTTAGATCCGGTTGAAGCAATTGAGATGCTCCAAAACTCAGATGTCAAAGAGGCCGATATCGGTAAGGTTAATGATCAGTATTTCATGAATGTGTTAGCGGTCGGCGCGATTGCAGAAGCTACCTATGATGTGAGCGTGGAGCAAAAAACACGTCTTGGCTCACTTTCCTACTTTATAGAAGGAGCCAAGACGTTAGTCAAAAAGACACCATTTCCAATAACCGTGGAACATGATAAAGGAAGGTGGATAGGCGAGGCTTATTTACTGGTCGCAACAATGACCAACTCTGTCGGTGGTTTTGAACAACTTGCACCGGAAGCGGAAGTGAATGACGGGAAACTGCATACATTTATCATCAAAAGTCTTTCCTTTCCGCTCATTCTCAAAATCATTCCAAGTTTAATAAAGGGAGAAATCAAGGACCATGAGGAAATAGAGTACATTCAAACCTCCAAGCTTTATGTATCAACATCAGAAGACCTACTTGTTAACATGGATGGCGAGAGAGGTAACGAGTTGCCTTTTCAAGCTGAAGTATTGCATAATCACCTGAGTTTGTTCGTTCCGAGCGTGATGATTGAGCGAAAATGACCGCCTATAAAGGGAAGGGCTGTTCGACCAAAGGTCTTACAGCTTTTCTTCAGTCTGCATGTGTTTATATCGGTAATTTCTTTGATTATATAGAACACTCCAATACCTTTCCTCATCTTTATCCCTTACATAAGGTTCGAATCAAAAGGTTTTAGATGAAATGTATAGAGAATTCAAGGGTA
Organism: Peribacillus sp. NPDC097675; assembly: GCF_050277655.1. Lineage (NCBI taxonomy): Bacteria > Bacillati > Bacillota > Bacilli > Caryophanales > Bacillaceae > Peribacillus > Peribacillus sp. NPDC097675. The sequence continues at coordinate 27,224 of NZ_JBNNSK010000015.1, forward strand.
GGATAGTTATTACATGATTGATGCCTACATATTATGGTACGCTTATAGTTATGAGATTACTTAAGAAAGGAAGTAGGATATTCGCATGGAGTTTTTTCTTGTTATATTAGCACTGCTTATACTGATTGGAGCGTCTAATATAATCAATCATTTTATACCCTTTGTACCAGTGCCTTTAATTCAAATAGCACTGGGTGTCGTAATAGCACTCTTACCTTTAGGTATACATATACAAATGGAGACAGAACTGTTTTTGCTTCTGTTTATAGCACCACTTTTATTTAACGACGGTAAAAATGTGCCACGTACAGCCCTATGGAATTTGAGGACGCCGATTCTCATGCTTGCTTTAGGCCTAGTATTTGTAACCGTTTGGGCAGGAGGCTATCTTATTAACTGGATGATTCCTTCTATTCATTTGCCTGCTGCTTTTGCCTTAGCGGCCATCCTTTCTCCTACCGATGTGGTCGCGGTCAGTGCTTTGGCTAGCAGGGTTAAGTTGCCGAAAAGCATCATGCATCTTCTTGAAGGGGAAGGGTTAATGAATGATGCGTCAGGTCTTGTAGCCTTTAAATTTGCTGTGGCGGCCACTGTGACAGGAGTATTCTCCCTGGTGGATGCAACGTTTAGTTTTATCTTGATTGCTATTGGAGGGTTTGTTGGCGGGGCCGTTTTGTCGTTCATCATTATCAGGCTACGTGTCATCCTTCGTCGTTTAGGTATGGAAGATGTAACGATGCATATGCTGATCCAAATCCTAACGCCTTTTATCATTTTCCTCGTTGTGGAACATTTCCACCTTTCAGGTATTCTAGCTGTCGTGGCAGGAGGAATTGTTCATGCCATTGAACGAGATCGAGAACTATCACCAACAATTGAATTACAGGTCGTATCTAAGAGTACATGGTCTGTCATTTTATATGTATTGAATGGTCTTGTATTCGTTCTATTAGGTCTACAAATTCCTAGTGTAGCCAAAACGATATTTGGAGACCCGGCATTTCATAATGGAATAGTGATATTCTATATCTTTGTCATTACCCTGTTCCTTTTTGTTTTACGATACATTTGGATTACAGCTGCTTGGTCGATCGGTTGGATGACGAAAAAGCCGGGCGCCCAAAAGCCGGACTTCAAAGCGGCCGGCATTATCACCATCTCTGGAGTTCGCGGTGCAGTTACACTAGCAGGGTCTTTTTCAATCCCGTATGTACTAGCTGATGGTAGCCCCTTTCCGGAGCGTTCTTTAATTATCTTCATCGCAGCGGGTGTCATATTACTGTCTCTTATCATTGCAAGCGTCTTCCTTCCCATCGTGGCCAGAACGGAGGAAGAAGAGGTGGTAGATAAGCAGGCGGACAAGCTAAGATTGGCTACCATTCATGCACATCAAGCGGCGATTAAAATTGTGGAATCCCAAATGACGGATGAGAACCGGGAAGCGGCTATGTCCATTATTTCGAGATACCATACGAAAATCAATGCGCTTTGCTATATTGAACAGGATAAGAATTCGAATGCGATTGGAGAAGAAGAAAAGGATCTTCGCTTTAAAGCTCTTGAAGCCGAAAGGACATTCCTGGATCAACTCATTAAAGATGAGAAAGTAGATCGAGAATCGGCCTATATCTGCTTGGAATATATCCAACGCATGGAAGGCGCAGTCACCAATCGGATGAAATTCCGTCTTTATAGGTCCATGACACTTTTCAGACGATCGATGCTAAAGACGTTCAAATTATTCTTCCCAAATAGAAAAGAAATAAGAAGAATCAATTTAGAGAGATTGGAAAAGGTGAAAGACCTTAAGATCAGGATGTATAAAGTGGCCATCCAAGAGATACAAGCAGGAATTACACCTGAAAACCATGAGACTTCTTCCATGATCATCGAAGAGTATAAAATACTTATCATGAGATATAAAAGAGAAAATAAAGGGCGCACTCCTAGTAAAATGCTCAATTATGAAAGAGAACTATTTTATAAGGCGATTCAGGCAGAGCGTGATGAAGTACAGCTTATGTTTGAAAATCGAAAAATCACACGGGATGTCGCCAATAAAATTCGCCAGCAAATCAATTTGCGTGAAGCACTTACAATCAATGAAAAAAGCCATTGAAAAATGGAGAGAAGCAGCACTGTCATGTAAACTTGGCAGTGCTTTTTCGCACTTTTGGAGGAGTTTCAATCATTTATAGGGAATAGGAGAAGATTAAATAAAAGATGGGGGAACAAAGATGAGAAACAATGAAACAGAAACCGTTTCATTAGCTACCTTTCAGGAAGAACATAATAAAACGCTATCCGCCTTTTATCTCCCAGAAAATCAAATGGGGTATTCCGCATTGCCAGAACAGTCTCTGAGGTATTGCGATGAGGATCCGGATAAACATCCTATTGTTGTTTTGGTGGATGAGGTCCCGGTGGGTTTTTTTGTTTTACATATCGGGAAAGCTATCACTCCTTTCACAGACAATGAAAGGGCGATCCTATTACGGGGATTTCTTATCGATCATAACCATCAAGGCAAGAAATATGGTATGAAAGCATTGAAAATGCTTCCAGGGTTTGCAACTGACCTTTTTCCTAGAAAAGATTGTATTGTACTCGCAGTAAATGTAAAGAATGTAGTGGCGAAAGCCCTTTACTTGAAGTCTGGATTTCAAGATACTGGTGTAAAGAAGAAAGGCAGGAGCGGTTGGATGCATATCATGGAGTATAGATTAAGTGTCGATTAGGAAATCTTCCTATGAATTTGTCTGAAATGGTACACCTGTTTCAAAATTCCATGTTGAATTCATGGCTGTTTTAATTTTCCTTCTGCCTTATGGTACACTTTATTTATTGTTAAGTATGCTAATAGAGGTGTGAATATGAAAACAGTTGGAGTCATTGGCGGAGGTATCACCGGATTATCGACCATGTATCATTTACAAAAGATTGTGAAAGCGAACGGTCTTCCTGTTAGATTAATCCTAATAGAAGGAAAGGATACGTTGGGAGGCAAAATCAATACGGTTCATGATGATGCATTCAAGATGGAAGCTGGCGCGGATTCAATTGTTGCCAGAAAGCAAAATATCAAGCCATTTATCGAAGAATTAGGCCTTGAGGATGAAGTGGTCTACAATGCCACAGGAAGATCGTTCATCCATACAGACGGGGAACTGAAGAAAATTCCCGAGGATGCTCTATTCGGAATTCCAATGAGCCTTGAATCCTTGGCCAATACAGAACTTGTATCTGCAGAAGGAAAGGTAGAAGCATTAAAAGATTTCTATACAAAAAATGAGACATTTACAAAGAATGATTCAATCGGTTTGTTTCTTGAGAGATTTCTGGGCAAGGAACTGGTCCAAAAGCAGATATCTCCAGTCTTATCCGGTGTTTATTCAGGAAGATTAAATGATCTGACGATAGCCAAGACATTACCGGAGATGCTGGAGTATAAAGATAAATATGGTAGCATCATTCGTGGCCTATCGGAGAATAAGGAGAAATACCAGAGCAAGGGAAATAAGAAATTCCTTTCGTTTAAGAAAGGCTTATCCATGTTAATTGAACGGCTAGAAGAACTCCTTGATACCGTCGAAATATTAAAAGGCAATCCGGTTGAAAAGATAATAAAAAATGATGATCGGTATATGGTTTCACTAGAAAATGGACAAAGTATCGAAATGGACTTCGTCGTCCTATGTACACCGCATACGACAACTCAAAAAATATTGGGCGATACTGAGCTGGACCAGGTTTTTGCGGGCTTGCTTAATAGCTCGATGATCAGCATTTACCTTGGCTTTGATATCCAGGATAGTACATTGCCTGATGGAACGGGATTTATTGTCGGTGATAATAGTGATTTGATATGCAATGCATGTACATGGACTAGCAGGAAATGGGAACATACCTCAGAAAACAACCAGTTGCTAGTAAGGCTCTTTTATAAGAGTTCCAACCCCGATTATGAAAAGTTACAGTCTTTATCGAAACAGGAATTAATCCAAGTAGCTTTAGATGATATAAAAAGAAGTTTGGATATTTCCGAGAAACCTGTAACAAGCGAGGTCACAAAGTGGAAGGATAATATGCCGAATTACCATATTCAGCATCCCTACATTGTCCAATCCCTAGAGGAGAAAATCACTGAAAAATATCCGAATTTACTTCTTGCAGGTTGTTCGTATTACGGAGTCGGAATACCTGATTGTATTGCGGATGGGGAGAAGAAGGCGCAGGAAATCGCGTCCAAACTATAGTGAAAGGGACTGCCATGGCGGCAGTTCTTTTTATTGTTCCTATCTTTTTCTATTTGTAAAGAATGGCATGTTCTTGTGAACGGGTACACTTTAATCAAACGATTGATTAAATCCAAGTTAAAAAAATCGATCAAGCCTCCACCCATTTATGGACTGACATTTAAACTTACCTTCTTAAACGTGAATTCTTTCCCTACATTTCCGTTGAAGTTTTACTTAATTCCTGTATAATAAAAACCGTTAATTTAAAATTGAAATTAAACTTAAAGTTTACTTATATAAAACTTTATTGACTGGAAGTTTACTATTCCTAAACGGATCGAGGGTAATACTATGCATATTGGTAAAAAAATCAAAAACCTCCGATTAAAAAAAGGATTGACTCAGGAAGAGCTGGGAGAAAGAACGGATTTGAGTAAGGGATATATCTCGCAGCTAGAAAGAGATTTAAGTTCACCTTCAATAGAGACTTTCTTTAATATCCTCGAAGTGCTTGGCTGCTCTCCAAAAAACTTCTTTGATGAAGAGGAGCAGGTTCAAAAGGTAGTGTATGAAGAAGAGGCCCAAACATTTTTCATCGATGAAGAACGTGGTTATCAAATACAATGGCTTGTCCCCGAATCCAATGAGAAGGAAATGGAGCCCATTAGGCTAACCCTTCAGGAAAAAGGGGAATTCAAGCAATTTGAACCGTCACTGTCAGAAACCTTTGGCTATGTATTGAGTGGCAGAGTGATTGTAAAGCTTGGTACATACACTTATTTTGTTAAAGCTGGCGAATCGATTTATTTCCATGCATCGGAGGAACATCAAATCATCAATGATTTCGATGGGCAATCAGAATTACTGCTTGTGGTGACGGAATCATATTTATAGAAGAAATCTAGTGATTGCAAACGCTTGTCTATTGGACAAATGGATGTGCGGTTCAACGGAAAGAAGGAAGTATCTATGGCAATTGAAAAGATAATACGATTTGAAAATGTTACGAAGCAATTCGATGACAATACTGTTGTACTAGATAATGTAAGTTTTGAAATTGAAAAAGGTAAATTTTATACCCTTTTGGGCCCTTCAGGTTGTGGAAAGACGACCATCCTGCGCTTGATAGCCGGATTCACGGAAGCTTCCGAAGGAGATATTTATTTTGAGGGCAAAAAAATCAATGATGTCCCTGCCAATAAACGTCAGGTCAATACGGTTTTTCAAGATTATGCCCTATTCCCACATTTGAATGTATTTGAAAACGTGGCGTTTGGACTTCGAATTAAAAAAATGAAAAATGCCGATGTTGAGGTTAAGGTCAAGGAAGCCTTAAGTTTTGTGAACTTAGATGGCTATGAAACCCGCGAAATCAGGGAAATGTCAGGCGGGCAGCGTCAGCGGGTAGCGATTGCACGGGCAATCGTGAATGAACCAGAAGTCATTTTATTAGATGAACCTTTATCAGCCCTGGATTTAAAACTGCGTACTGAAATGCAGTATGAATTGAGGGAATTGCAACGGAGGCTTGGCATTACGTTTATCTTCGTCACTCATGACCAGGAAGAAGCACTTGCGATGTCAGACGAAATCTTCGTCCTCAATAAAGGGAAAATCCAACAAAGTGGGACGCCTCTAGACATTTATGACGAACCTTTGAACCGTTTTGTCGCCGATTTTATCGGGGAGTCCAATATCGTAAAAGGGAAGATGATTGAAGATTATCTTGTGGAGTTTGTGGGGAGAAAATTCGAATGTGTGGACCAGGGCTTGAATCGTAATGAGGCCGTGGATATCGTCATTCGACCTGAAGACTTGGAGATTACTTCAGTCGATCGAGGGAAACTGCAAGTTCGTGTGGACTCCCAGCTGTTCCGTGGTGTTCATTATGAAATTAGCTGTTATGACCATGATGGGAATGAGTGGTTGGTCCAATCGACGAAAAAGGTGACTGTTGGGGATGAAATCGGATTGTTTTTTGATCCTGAAGCGATACATGTCATGCGTTTAGGAGAAACAGAGGAAGAATTCGATAAGCGTTTAGAAGCGTATCATGATGGGGAAAGCCATGAAGAATAAATTCTCCAGAAATATATACTTTATCCCTTATGTCTTATGGATCGCATTTTTCGTCATTGCACCGATATTATTGGTACTCTACTATTCCTTTTTCGATATTGAAGGCAATTTGTCGTTCATTAACTATCAAAAATTCTTTACTCCTGTTTATTTGAAGATGACACTTAGTTCGTTTTGGTATGCCTTTTTAATTACAGCATTTTCGCTGTTAGTAGCCTACCCAACGGCATATCTTCTGACAAAAACCAAACATAAGCAGCTCTGGCTGCTTCTGGTCATTGTGCCTTCTTGGATTAACCTATTATTAAAGGCCTATGCTTTCCTAGGAATATTCGGAACATATGGCATGACTAACGCCTTTTTAGAAGCGATAGGGATCGGAAAACGGCAAATACTCTTTACTGATTTCAGCTTCATATTCGTTTCCGTTTATATTTTTATCCCATTCATGATTTTGCCGATATTCAATGCGCTGGACAAAATGAACCCGACACTTGTAGATGCGGCTAATGATTTAGGTGCATCTCGATGGATGACATTCCGACGCGTAATATTCCCGTTAACGATTGACGGCGTTAAGACGGGCTGCCAGGTTGTTTTCATCCCGGCATTATCACTTTTCATGTTGACAAGGTTAATTGCTGGAAACCGGGTCACTACGCTCGGAACAGCAATTGAACAGCATTTCTTAGTGACCCAGGACTGGGGAATGGGTTCCACAATTGCCGTCTTTTTAATTATCATTATGTTCCTGATTATGTTCGTAACGGGTAACCGAAAGCAGGGTGTATAAAAATTGAGCAAAAAATTATCACCATTATCTAGAGTTTTTCTTGTCCTGATTTTTTTGGTACTCTATGCGCCGATTTTCTTTTTAGTATATTATTCGTTTAACAGTGGTGGAACGATGTATGATTTCGAGAGCTTCACTTTGGATTGGTATAAAGAGTTATTCCATGATACAAGGCTATTGATCATTGTGTTAAATACCATTGTTATAGCTTTATTGTCGGCCCTAATCTCCACGATTATCGGGGTCATAGGTGCGGTTGGCATTCGCTCCTTTACAAACAGCCAAGTGAGAAATTCTTTCTTATCATTGAATAATGTCCTGATTGTAAGCCCGGATGTAATTATTGGTGCTTCCTTCTTGATTCTATTCACTATGGCTGGTATCAAGCTAGGGTTTTATTCGGTACTTTTATCACACATCGCATTTAGTATTCCAATTGTTGTGTTATTGGTGCTTCCAAAACTTCAAGAAATGAGCCCTACCTTAATTGATGCCGCACGTGATTTAGGGGCGAGCCGGTGGAATGTACTGACGAAAGTCATTCTGCCTTATATCTCACCAGGTATTTTCGCAGGGTTTTTCATGGCTCTGACTTATTCACTGGATGATTTTGCGGTTACGTTCTTTGTGACGGGCAATGGGTTCTCTACTTTATCAGTGGAAATCTATTCATTGGCCCGCCGTGGAATTTCGTTGAATATTAATGCGTTATCGACCTTGCTATTCTTTGTGACGCTAATGCTGGTCGTTGTCTATTACTTCGTGACGCAGCGAGTCAAGCATACGGGAATGGGGGGGAAAAGATGAAGAAGATTGTTCAAATGTTCCTAGTCATTTCAATTATCTCTGCCTTGCTTTTGTATGCAACATCGAAGTTGAATTCATCTCAAGGTTTTACAAGTAGCGATACGCTGACTATATATAATTGGGGAGACTATATTGATACAGATTTAATTGACCGTTTTGAGGAAGAAACCGGAATCAAGGTCATTTATGAGACGTTCGATTCGAATGAAGCGATGATGACAAAAATTGAACAGGGCGGTACCACATATGATGTGGCTGTGCCATCCGAGTATATGATTGATAAAATGCGCGAAGAAAACTTGTTGATTCCATTAGATCATTCCAAACTGCCGAATTTAAAAAATATCGATGAGCGATTTATCGACTTGCCTTTCGATCCAGAAAATAAGTATTCGGTCCCTTACTTCTGGGGCACGGTTGGTATTGTTTATAATTCCAAGATGCTTGGTGGAAAAGAAATAACAAGTTGGGAAGATTTATGGGATCACGATCTGAAAAACCAAATCCTTTTAACGGATGGTGCCCGCGAAATAATGGGCATGGGTCTGAACTCGTTGAATTATTCCCTGAATGATACGAACGAAAAACACCTTCAAGAAGCCAAAACGAAGCTCGATAGCCTCACTCCCAACATTAAAGCCATTGTTGGCGATGAGAGCCGTATGCTCTTGGAAACACAAGAAGCGGCAATAGGAATCGTCTGGTCTGGTGTGGCTTCTGAAATCATGGCCGAAAACGAAGACCTTGAATATGTGGTGCCTAAAGAGGGATCGAACTTATGGTTCGATAATATGGTCATCCCGAAAACAACGAAAAACGTGAATGCGGCCCACCAGTTCATTAATTTTATGCTGGATCCCGAAGTGGCTGCACAGAATACGGAATACGTAAGCTACTCTACTCCAAATAAGGCAGCATTGGAGTATTTACCGGAAGACGTAGTTAAGGATGAACGGTTTTACCCATCTCCTCAACTGACCGATAAATTAGAGGTGTATAAAAATATCGGAAAGAAAAAATTAGCCCGATATAACGACCTCTTTTTAGAATTCAAAATGCACCGTAAATGATTATAAAAAGCATGGTTTCAAGAAGCGCTCTTCTTCTTGGACCATGTTTTTTTTTCAAAACAGATAAGTTTTTCATCGGGGTAAGCAGAATGCCTTTGGTACTCTAAAATGTCAGCGGAGATAAAGTTATGTTAGTATAATCATTATGGTATTGGTAAGAACAAGTGAAGGGGAATCTTAAGGTATTCTTAATAATTTCCTGCTAGTATAAGAACAAAAGTCAAGGGAGAGAGAATATGAATGTATTGAGAAGCAAGAAGGCATATGTATGGGCGGCGGCCATAATAATCATCGCTGCCATCCTCATATACGCGATGGTGGTTACTTCCGATAAGACCGTTGCGAGCGTGGGTGGAGAGAAAATCAAAGAGGCAGAGCTACATGATACGCTTGTTAAAAATTACGGAGCGGAAACAGTCAATCAATTAATTACCGATAAAATTGTTGAGCTAGAAGCGGAAAAAGAGGGCATTAAAGTAACGGATAAAGAAATTCAGAAAGAAATCGATACTTTAGCAGAGTCTTATGGTGGAGAAGATAAACTGAAAGAACAACTGAAAGCGAGTGGTTCTTCCCTTGCAGAATTTAAACAAGATATTGTGGCTTATCTCCATACGAAAAAATTAGTAGAACCAAGGATTACTGTTACAGATGACGAAATCAGTGCGTATTTTGAAGAAAATAAAGATAAGTTTGCTCAAGAAGGACAAGTAGAAGCTAGTCATATTTTAGTGAAAGACAAAAAGACAGCGGATAAAGTAGAAAAAGAACTCGCTGCTGGAGGAGACTTTGCTGAGCTGGCGACTAAGTATTCTACGGATGCCGGAACGAAGGAAAAAGGCGGAAGCTTAGGATACTTCGGAAAAGGCAGCATGGTAGCGGAATTCGAAGACGTTGCCTTTAACATGGACGTTAATGAAATCAGTGATCCGGTCAAAACGGAGTATGGATACCATATCATAAAAGTTACAGGTGTAAAGAAAGCTAAAAAGGCGAATCTAGAAGATAGCAAGGCGGAAATTAAAGAAGAGCTTTTAAATAATAAGCTACAAGAAGAATACGCGGTTTGGTTAGAAGAAGTGAAGAAAGATTATGACATAACCAATAAGTTTGAAGCTACTGAATAAGAAATAAGCTGAAATGGTGCAACATCGTTTAATAGACGATATTGCACCATTTTTTTTCTTGTTAGACAAAGGGGGATCATTGGAAGAGGTCTGGCTCCCATGAGGAATTCAATTGTTTTTCAAGATTTTTGGGTTTAAAATTAATCGATAGAAAGATTCATTTACATAAAATGGACATACTATAGGCCATTTAAGTTTTCTTTATAAGGATCGAGTCAAATAGGAGCAAGAAAGAAACTCTTTAAAGGAGAGGAATTGTCCCAATAAGGATAGACAACTAGAAAGAAGGGGAAGGCCTAGTGAAGTCTTTAAGAAAGTTATTACCTTACTTGAAGCCATATATACTGTTTGTAATTTTAGGACCGCTACTTATGTGTATAGAGGTAGCGATGGATTTATTGCAACCCACTATGATGCAACATATCATAGATGATGGCATTTCCAACCAAGACAATGGGTATGTCGTTAAACTGGGGATTTTGATGTTGGGAGCTGCAGTGATAGGGCTGATAGGTGGATTGGGTTGTACCGTATACAGCACGAAAGCCGCTGTTCATTTTGCTTCGGATGTACGGAGGGATGTTTTTTGGAAAACGGAACTCTTTTCTAGTAAGAACACGGATTCGTTTGGAACGGGGAAGCTGATAACGATAGTGACCAATGATATTACATCTGTCCAGACATCTCTGATGATGACTTTACGGATATTTGTACGGGGACCGCTTATGTTTATTGGAAGTGTCATTATCGTCTGGGTGACTGCGCGTGAATTGTTTCCGGTGTTAGTAGTCGCCGTTCCTTTATTGATGGTCGCCATTATCTATTTTTCCTCACAAGCAGGTAAATTATTTAAGCGAGTCCAGGAAGCAATGGATCATGTGAATACTAAACTTCAGGAGACATTGAGCGGTATCCGGGTCATTAAGGCCTTTGATCGCCAGGATTTTGAAAAGGAAAGTTTCAAAGGTTTTAATGATAAGCTCACAAAAAGAAATGTTGCGGCAGAACAGACCATTATGGCCTTAATGCCCATATTATTATTTGTCATCAATTTGGGTGTAGTGGCCGGTATGTGGATGGGTGCAATCAGGGTTGAAAATGGAACCATGCAGGTTGGTGTCATACTGGCCTTCATCAATTACTTGAATATCATCATGAACGGATTGATGTCAAGTAGTCACGTTTTGATGCAAATCACACGCTCCTTTCCTTCGGCAGACCGCATTCAGCAAGTATTAGAAACGGAAATTGATATTATCGAACCTTCAAAACCCACATCTGTTCAGTCAAGGACAGGGGATGTGAAGTTTGAACATGTAAATTACAGTTATAGCAAAAATGGTGAATATGTGTTAAAGGATATTAGCTTTCATGCTCAAGGCGGGCAAAAAATCGGTATTATCGGTTCAACGGGCAGTGGGAAATCAACCCTAGTTAAACTGATTCCGCGTTTGTATGATCCTGATACTGGCACGATATCGATTGATGGCGTCCCATTACAGGATTACCCTCTAAAAAGTCTAAGGGATGAAATTGGGTATATCCCACAAAGGGCCTCTCTCTTCTCTGGAAGCATCGAAGAAAATTTACGATATGGAAAAGAGGAAGCCAGTATGGCTGATATGGAAACAGCCGCCCGCTCAGCGGCAGCTCTTGATTTTGTAAATGGTTTTGAGGGGGGATTTTCGCATAAGGTGGCTCAAGGTGCAAACAATTTATCAGGTGGACAAAAGCAAAGGTTATCCATTGCTAGGGCCTTTGTCAGAAAACCTAAAATCTTGGTTTTGGATGATCCAACTTCAGCAGTAGATGCCCTATCGGAAGCCAAAATACTACAGGCATTGAAGCAGGAATTTACAGACTCGACTGTGTTCATCGTCTCATCCAAAATTTCTTCCATTATAGATGCCGACCAGATACTTGTGATGGATGACGGGATGATCGAAGCGAGAGGTACGCATGAAGAACTGTTTGCCCAAAGTCGCGTTTACCGGGACATTTATCGGACGCAAAGCGGAAGGGGGGCAACCCTTCATGAGTAAGCAGATGAATCAACCTCCAGCATCCGATGTGATGGGGAAAGCCCGCGGACCAAGAGGGTTTGGCGGTCCAGTCGTTCAAGCAAAAGATAAAAAGAGCACAGTGAAAAGGATTTGGAGGTATTTAGAGAAGCAGAAGGCAGGTTTGGTCATATCGATTTTATTTGTGGTGCTCTCAACCTTACTTGGTTTATCAGGTCCATATCTGATTGGAAGAATTATAGACCTTTATATTATTCCAAAAGATATAACGGGTACGGTAAGGATGCTAGGTGTGCTTGCAGCTGTCTATATCGGGTCATCTTTGTTCACCTGGTTGCAGACGGCTATCATGATTAATGTATCGTTACGGACAATCCGAACGCTTCGTAAAGACTTATATGATAAGTTTCACAGCCTTTCCTTACGATTTTTTGATAATCGGGTCCATGGAGACTTGATGAGCCGGGTAACGAATGATATTGATCAATTGAACAATGCACTTAGCCAAAGTGTCATCCAAATTTTCAATTCGCTGCTGATGATTGCAGGTGTGACGATTGCAATGTTCTCCATGAATGCTATTTTGGCAGTTGTGACCCTACTGATTGTCCCGCTGATGATACTCACGACTAAAAAGATCATCAAGTACAGCAGCAGTAACTTCATAAAAAGGCAGCGTGACTTAGGAGAGTTAAATGGGTTCATTGAGGAATCCATCTCGGGAACGGAAGTCATTACTTTATTCGGGAAAGAAGAAAAAGTTTTCAGCCAGTTTTCAGCTGTTAACGAGAGGTTGCGCCATTCTTCTATGGCTGCAGATACCGTGTCCGGATTCTTGGGACCCATTAATAATTTCATTAATAACATCGGCTTAGCAATTGTCATCGGTGTGGGTGCTTTGTTGGCTGTCCAAGGAACGGTTACGGTAGGACTCATTGCTGCATTTGTGACGTACTCCCGACAATTTTTTCGGCCAATCAATCAACTATCCAGTCTACTGAATACCTTTCAATCGGCGATCGCAGGAGCCGAACGAGTATTTGAAATCTTAGATGAAACGCCTGATATGGAGGATAAAAAAGATGCAATAGCGGTCGATGCCTTTAAGGGGGATGTAGAATTTACTGATGTCCATTTTGGCTATTCCAAAGATCGACCGATTCTAAAGGGAATAAACTTTACGGCGTCAGCAGGGCAGACCATTGCCCTTGTTGGCCCGACCGGATCGGGAAAAACGACGATTATTAATTTGCTATCCCGGTTTTATGAGGTGGATAAAGGCCAAATCAAAATTGATGGTCGAAACATACAAGACTATAAAATTAGTGATTTACGAAAGAAAATAGGCATTGTCCTACAGGAAACCTTTCTGTTTTCAGGGACCATTTTGGAAAACATCCGGTATGGCCGGTTAGATGCTACGGACTCCGAAGTTATTGAAGCGGCTAAGATTGCTTCCGCACACGGCTTCATCAAACATTTTCCCAATCAGTACCAGACACGGATCACATCTGGCGGTTTGAATTTAAGCCAGGGCCAAAAGCAACTTTTGGCAATAGCGAGGGCCATCTTGGCGAATTCGGATTTGTTGATTTTGGATGAAGCGACATCCAGTATTGATACTAGAACGGAAATCGAAATTCAAAAAGGTGTGAACCGGTTGACGGAGGGCCGAACGAGCTTCGTTATAGCTCACCGATTGAAGACAATAGAAACTGCCGACAAGATATTGGTCATAAAAGATGGTGAAATCATAGAGGCGGGTACACATAGTGATCTCATAATGAACCAAGGGTTCTATAAAGACTTGTACGATAGCCAATTTAATATTTAAAAACATAAAAGAGCAAAGGAAGAAGTCCTTTGCTCTTTTTATAGATCTATTTAATATTAGAAGTTAGATGAGATGGACTTTTCATTTGATAATTCAGATTTAGTAACCATTTCATCGCTAACTTTTTTGCCGCTTTTATTGTTATCTTCTTCTGTATTCAGTGATTGAGAGGGAGTTTCCTTCAATTGTTTCCCTGCCACAACGACTTTGGAGCTAATGTCTTTTAGTTCACTTGTTGCATCCTTGGCTGAATCAAGGGCGTTCGTGGAAATATCCTTGACTTCCGAAACTTTGCTTATCACTTCATCATTAACAGTTTCATACAAGGTTTCAACGTCACTGATTGCCTCTTTAATTGTATTGGTAGCACCCTTCACGCCGGAAACCATTTGTTCCTTCACTTCACCAGGGTTTGATTTGACCTGTTCAACCATATTCATGGAATTATCCTTTAAGGACATGGCTGAACGTTTTACTTTATTCCTTGTATTCGAGTCCAATAAAGTTATAGCGCCTCCTACAATTCCTCCGATAATAATACCTTTTAGTAGTTTGCTATTCGAGTCATTTTGTTTAGTTGGCTGATTCATTTGGTAATTCCTCCTTTATAAATGGTTAGCATGTTCTTACTGTTTCATTTCCCTTATTTTTCTTGATTTAAACGAGTAATACCAAAACTGTCATACAATTGACATATTCAACCAATTCGTAGTAAGATGGCAAATAGTTAAGTAACTGAACTAATTTTTTAGGGGGGATAGAATGAGTAATAAGAAAGTTACCGACTTGATTGATCGGTACATGAAGGTTTCCTTTTATGTGAATAAGATGGGGGAACTTTTAATTAAAGATGAGATTTGTGATGTACTGACTAACGAACAATATTATACTTTGCGTTTCATCGAACAGCAGCAATACTGTACTTCAACCGAGCTTAGTGAGGCTTTTTACGTCAATAAAAGCGCGGTCACATCGAGCATTAATCGCCTTGAAGGGAAAGGCTTGATAGAGCGTGCTCGTGACCTTGATGACCGAAGGGTCGTACATTTGAAGCTTTCCGAAAAAGGTGAGGCACTATTTCAGGAAACGGAACAGAAGATTCATATATTGGTAGAGGAGATCATGGGGAATTTTAAATACGAAGAGATTGTTAATTTTCTGGATACATATGAAAAGCTTTCGCAAACTTTTATTCAAATGAAGACAGGTAAAGGGGAGGGAAGATAGATGAAAGGGATTATAAAGGGGAAATGGGCGGTCATCATTGCTTGGCTCGTCATTACGGTTGGATTGTTGTTCATCGCTCCGAATATGGCGGAACTCGTCAAGGAAAAGGGACAGTTGGATGTACCAAAAGAGTATACTTCCGGAATGGCGAATGAACTGTTAAAAGGAGTGCAAGATGAAGATGAATCGCAAGTGGCCCTTGTCTTCCATAGTGATAAGAAGTTGACTTCCGATGAAAGGAAAGAGATTGAAAAGGGAATTCAAAAACTAGAAAAGAATAAAACGGAACTAGGCATTAGAGAAATACTGACTCATTTTAAGGAACCATCCCTTAAAGAACAGTTGGTTTCTAAAGATCAATCCACGATTCTGACCTCAATCACCATGGTTAAAGGGGACCGTGAGGCAAAAGAAGTCATTGACGCTCTATATAAGGAATTGAATCAAATAGATGTTGAACATTATTATACAAGCAGTTGGATCATCGATGAAGATCTCAATACCAATTCTCAGGAAGGATTGAAGAAAACGGAGGGAATCACCGTTATCTTCATATTGGTGGTATTACTCCTAGTCTTCCGTTCAGTTGTGACTCCGCTCATTCCGCTGATTACGGTGGGCTTCACCTATTTGTGCTCCCAATCAATTGTTTCCTTTTTAGTGGACCGTTGGGATTTTCCAATCTCGTCGTATACCCAGATTTTCTTGGTTGGGATTTTGTTCGGAATAGGGACCGATTATTGCATACTCTTGTTAAGCCGTTTCAAAGAGGAACTATCGACACAGGAATCATTGACGGAAGCCATTGTGGAAACGTATCGTACGGCAGGGAAAACGGTCTTCTTCAGTGGCTTGACCGTGATGATTGGTTTTGCAGCCATAGGTTTTTCTACATTTAAGTTATATCAATCAGCCGCTGCCGTGGCCATCGGGGTCTTTATCCTGATGCTTGCCCTATATACGATTGTTCCATTTTTCATGGCTATATTGGGTAGGAAACTATTCTGGCCATCAAAAGGTAAGCTCGAGCATAGTGAAAGTAAGTTATGGGGCAGGTTAGGAAACTTCTCCTTGAATCGTCCGTTGTTGGCTTTACTTACAGTGGCGATTGTCTGTGTTCCCTTTTTGATCAAGTATGAAGGGAAGATCTCTTATAATTCCCTTGAAGAAGCGGGGGATGACGTTCCCTCGATCATGGCCTTCAATATCATTGCCGATGAATTTGGGCCGGGTCAATCCATGCCAACCCAAATCGTCATTCAAAATGATGAACGGATGGACTCAGAAGATTATGTCGGTCTTGCCGAAAAGATCAGCGAGGAAATCACGAAGGTGGATGACGTCGATGTCGTCCGTTCTGTGACTCGTCCAACCGGTGAGCCCATAGAGGATTTATTTGTCTCCAATCAAGCCAAGACTTTGGAAAAGGGAATTGGGGAAGGCAATGATGGGATAGAACAGATTAGCGACGGGTTAAAGACAGCAGGTAGTGAACTGTCGGAATCCGGACCGCGTTTAAAGAAGGCGACGGATGGAATTGGTGGCCTGATCTCTGGAACCAATGAATTGAAAAGTGGAATCGGTCAAGTGGAGACAGCGTTAACGAGTATTGAAGCGGGTATCCGCGATGGTTCTATGGGTACTGGGGATGTAAAAAAAGGACTGAATGACGTTAAGACAAACTTAGAAAAACTGGCTACAGGTAGTGGAAAGCTTTTGGATGGGTACCAACAGTCCACAGCTGGGTTAAGTGAGCTGAAAAGTGGATACAAAGATATCCAAACGAATCTTAATACTATCTCGAAAAGCCTTAAGGGATTGAATGCATCCTTTGAAAAAATGGAAGCTAGTAATCCGGAGCTTCAGCAAGATGTGAACTACCAAACAATCAAGCAAACGGTCCAGGGGGCGCAGAGCGGGTTAGGGTCGATGGCAGCTGGACTAACGGAACTCAATAAGAACCTCGGCCTTGTATCTGGTGGCCTGAATACCGCCAATAAAAGCATGGCGGAAATCGTGAACGGACAAAGAGCCCTGGGGAAAGGCTTAACCCAGTTAATCACAGGCGTGGATACCTTGCAAAAAGGATTAACAACCATGGCCAATGGACAAAGCGAAGTCATTAAAAATCTATCTCAGTTTGAAGGGGGCCTAACAAGCTTAAGCAGTGGCCAGCAAGAGCTATTAAATGGCTTTTCTAGCATGGGTGGTCAGCTTAATCAATTGGAAGATGGCTTAAATAAAAGTGCGGATGGCCTGAATGAAGTGCATGATGGCCTATCTTCAGCACAGGGGTATTTATCTGGTCTTGCCAAAACCGATAAGACGGTCACAGGGATGTACATTCCCAAAGAAGTGTTGGAAAGTGAGGAATTTGGGGAGTCATTGAACACCTATTTATCTGAAGATGGCAAAGTGATGACACTGGATGTAATCTTCAAGACGAATCCATATTCTAATGAGTCCATAGAACAAATTGATACGATAGAGGAAGCGGTTAAAAATGTTACGAAAGATACGAAACTTGAAAATGCCAAAATTGCTATAGGTGGAATTACAAGCACACATCACGATTTGAGCGAGATGTCGGAGGCCGACTTTTCCAAGACAGTGGTGTGGATGCTTTCTGGCATCGCAATCGTTCTTTTCTTTATGTTCAGGTCGTTGATTATGCCCATCTATTTAATCATTTCACTTGTTTTGACATATTACACGGCGGCAGCAATCACGGAATTGATTTTTGTTAACATTCTAGGGTATGCGGGCATCGGTTGGGCCGTCCCTTTCTTCGCGTTCGTTATCTTGATTGCACTCGGCATAGACTATAGCATTTTCTTGATGGATCGCTTTAATGAATGGAAAGATAAACCCGTAAAAGAAGCAATGTATCTATCCATGCGAAAAATGGGAACGGTCATCATTTCTGCGGCTGTCATTCTCGGAGGCACTTTCGCGGCCATGATGCCTGCGGGGGTTTTGTCACTTCTAGAGATTGCCACATTAATATTAGTAGGATTGGCTCTATATGCATTCATCATATTACCGCTGTTTATCCCAGTAATGGTTGCAACGTTCGGAAAAGCGAATTGGTGGCCATTCGTGAACCAAGATCGCTCCGAGAAATAATTTATTAAAAAGGCACCCGGATGGGTGCCTTTAGTTCAATCCGACAATGAATTAATTGGCCATATAAACATCTTTATCTTCTTCTTGTTGAACGATATTATCATAACCATAACATACTGGAGCCCCATTGGAGGGGTCTATCATGATCCGGGCATCAATCTGGAAGACCTCTTTCAAGACTTCCGGTGTAATCGTTTTGGATGGAGATCCGATTTTGATGATTTCACCATTTTTCATGGTGATTATTTCATCTGAGAAGCGGGCTGCATGATTGATGTCATGTAAAACCATGATGATGGTCCTTTTTTGTTCTCTATTTAGCTTTTCGACGATGCTAAGCACTTCTAGCTGATGGGCCATATCTAGATAGGTGGTGGGTTCATCCAACAATAAAATACCTGTTTCCTGCGCTAATGCCATGGCCAGCCAAACCTTTTGACGCTGTCCCCCGGACAGGTTGGCAATCTCCCTATCACGAAAAGTGA
The DNA here is from genome assembly GCF_050277655.1 of Peribacillus sp. NPDC097675. Lineage (NCBI taxonomy): Bacteria > Bacillati > Bacillota > Bacilli > Caryophanales > Bacillaceae > Peribacillus > Peribacillus sp. NPDC097675. The sequence continues at coordinate 46,031 of NZ_JBNNSK010000015.1, forward strand.
GGGTCTTGGTAATATCCATGGCCCATTCAATTTTCTCTTTGTCTTCTCTTGTTAATTTGTTTACATTGTTCCGGTGTGGATATCTTCCGTATGAAATAAGCTCTTCCACTTTTAATTGAGAAGGTGCGACTGGATTTTGAGGAAGCAAGGCCATCAACTGAGCAACTTTCTTCGTATGGATCGTCTGTAAATCCTGCCCCTGTAGATAAATGGTTCCTTTTTTTTGCTTAAGGATACGTCCTATTGTTTTAAGCAAAGTAGATTTACCACACCCATTTGGACCAATGATGGTGGTGATTAATCCTTCTTTTATTTCCAAATTTAAATCTTTAAACACTGTGAATTTATCATAACTTGTTTCCAGGTTTTCCATCTCTAGAATGCTCACGGGACATCTCTCCTTTTATCTTTTTTCTTTTATCAATAAATAAAGGAAATAGGGAACTCCGATAATGGAAATGACGATTCCAACCGGCAATTCTGCCGGCGCAAATACCGTTTTTGCTATATAGTCGGAAACGATTACCAAGAAGGCACCGATTACACCACATACGGGAAGTACATGTTTGTGATGGATCCCGACAAGGTGTTTAGCAATATGTGGGGACATCAAGCCGATAAATCCAATGTTACCTGAGACGGAAACACACGCACTCACTAAACCGATGCTTGCGAGTAAGAGAATCGATGTTTCTCTTTCTACGGAAACTCCAAGGCTCTTTATGCTTGTTTGTTCCAGCTGAAACAAATCTAATAAATAGGCCTTCTTGATGATGATGGGAATTAGGATGATTAACCAGGGTAACATGGCGACGATATATTTCCAGTTGGCAGAGTAAATACTGCCTGAGATCCAAACGGTAGCCATTTCGAAATCCGAGGATTTCATCTTCAAAGATATGTATAACGAAAGAGCTCCAAATGCAGAGCTAATGGCAATTCCCGTCAGTAAAAAGCGACTTGTATCAAGGGACCCATTTTTCCAAGAAAAAAGGAAAATGATTAGGGCAGCCATAATTCCCCCAATTAATCCAAACAACGGAATACTCATGATGGACAGCCAATCCGCACCTGTTCCGATATATGTTCCTTGAAAGAAAAACATGAAGATGACGATGGCGGTACCGGCCCCTGCATTTATTCCTAAAATACCTGAATCGGCCAATCCATTGCTCGTTACACCTTGAATGACAGCCCCTGCAATGCCTAGCGCAAGGCCCACTAAGCCAGCAATGATAATACGGGGCAGCCTGAACTCAAAAATGACTAAGTCATAGTCTGCGACCGGGTTTATTCGGAATAACGTCCGCACAACATCCAAGATGGCCATATCGAAAGTACCGCTCACTAAACTTAAATAACTTGCCACAATGATTAAACATATTCCGAATGTCATTGTAATGACCAAGCGCTTTGATGAAGTATTATACACTTTTTTCTCCTCCTTTCGTTCTTATCAAATAAAGGAAGAAAGGGATGCCAATCAAGGAGGTGACGACTCCAATCGGCGTTTCGAATGGGTAATTCACAAACCTGCTTATTACATCGCATAATGCTAAGAAAATTCCACCGATTACACCAGCACAGGGAATGATCCATTTATAATCGATTCCGATTAAAAAGCGCGTGATATGTGGGATGATCAATCCGATAAATCCTATCTTCCCTACGAGTGCCACAGCAATGCCTGTTAGGCATACGACGGAGAGCAGGGAAACAATCTTAACAAGTTTCGTACGTTGTCCTAAGTTAATGGAGACTTCATCGCCCAGAGACAGAACGGTGATGGACTTGGAAATGATTAAAGCTAGGATGATGCCTATTGCTCCAATGGGGATAGAGAGTGTCAGAATGTCAGGAATAATCTGATGTAATCTGGCATTATACCAAAAACTAACGCTCTGGGAAATTTGGAAGTAGGAGGCTATCGCAGCCGATATACTACTCAAGAACGTCCCGATTACCGTCCCGATGATGGCTAGACGGACCGGGGATAAGCCATTATGTAACAATGAACCAAAACCAAAAACTATGCCGGCGCCTAAGGCAGATCCAAGCATCGAAAAAAGTATCATATGGAAAGAGGACATGCCAGGAGCGAACACCATGCAAAGTGTAATGACAAATGCAGAACCATCGGTCACACCCATAATTGAAGGGGATGCAAGATAGTTTCTTGTCATCCCCTGCATAAGTGCTCCTGATATGGCTAGAAATGCCCCAACAAGAAGGGCACCAAGTACTCTTGGTAATCGAGAAGTGATTATAATAGCATGATCGACGTTTTCTGGGTCATAATGCAAAAATGCATTCCATACTGTTATAAAGTCTATATTTTTTGCACCATAGAGAATAGACAAAATGGTTGTCAAAATAATGAGGATGGGTGCCATACATAGAATTATTATTGGTAATGAATTTATTTTTGCCATATCAATCAACGCACCTTACTGCTTATTTAGCTAAATTTTCGGTTGCAGCTTTTAAAAATGCCGTTTTACTCCACGCTGTTCCACCTTGTGCAAGAGGATCCACAGAGTTCACAAACACCTTATCATTTTTGACAGCTTCAATGCTCTTCCAGATGGAGTTGCTTTCCAGTTCTTCTAAAGCTTTTGGCTTTTCAGCATTTTCGCTTTCTGAGAACTGGAGGAAGATATAGTCCGGGTTAATTTCAGCAAATTTCTCTAAGGCAATCATTTCTTGTGCTTTGACTGGTTTAATTTCTTCAGGAACAGTTAATCCCAAGTCAGCATATAAAACTGGATTGAAGTATACATCTTGAGGATAAAGGAATAGACTACCGTTTCTTACTCTCACGACCAATGCTTTTTTATCCTTAAGGTTTTCGCCGATTTCTACTTTTGCTTTTTCAGCTTCCTCTTTGTATTGAGAGATGATGGATTCAGCCTCATCTTCTTTGCCGGAAAGCTTGGCCATTAAACGTAAGTTGTCCTCCCAATCAGTAGAAATATGTGAGTAAGGGAATGTTGTAGCCACTTTCTCCATTTTTTCTGTTACCGTACCGTCGGATTTGGATGTCCACATGATAGCATCTGGTTTAAGACCGAGAATTGTTTCATAGTTTGGCTGCATCTTCTCACCAATCGACTCTGCCCCTTCAAGGTCTTTTGCCAAATATTCTGGAAGTTTTCCACCCACAGTTATAGCACCCACTGGTTTAACTCCTAATGCAGCTGCATCTTCCATTGACTCCAAACTTGCTGTCACAATTTTTTTAACTTCAGAAGGAATCGTATATTCCTTACCAAGATAGTTTACCTTTTGTGTCTCTTGCTTCTTTGTTTCTGTAACCGTTCCTTTCTTAGAAGAATCCCCCGAACTTTCATCGGCATTGCCGCAAGCTCCAAGTCCCATACTAAAAACAGTCACCATACCAAGTACCATTAATTTTTTCCTCATCCTTTGACTCCCCTTATTCCTAAATTATTTAAAAATAAACATGTTTCGAACAATATGTAGGTGTATTCTAGCAGTCAATATATGATCGTTACCTAATAAACTTGGAATCTAGTAAGTTTTAGTTAGATAAAGAATGATAACGATTATCATTATCATGCAATATTCAATATATAGGTAATGAGTAAAATTATCAATGGTATTTTTGTAAAAAAATAAAATTCAATCTTGGATCTTATTGGAATAGATAGACATTTAGGTGTAGGTATGGTTGCAAAATTTAACAGAGTTGCTAAACTAAATGAGAAATATTATCAGTTGGGGAAAATTACTTCACTATCAATTGGCGAGCCAGGGATATAAGCGGTAAGTGAAGGAAGAAGACTAAAAGTTGAGGAAAAGATATGGGAGGAATGAACGCGTATGGAGAATGAAAAATGCGAAGAAATACTAGCCGGCAGTTATAGGGAAGCTAACGAAGTCGTTTTAAAAGGAACAAGTCAATTCATGATGAAATCTAGCAACGGAGGGCGCATATACCAAATTTTCGTCTATCAACCAAAAGGGGCTGAGCCTCCAGAAGGTTACCCAGTCATTTATGTACTTGATGCCAATTCGGTTTTTGGAACCATTGTTGAGGCAATGCGTTTGCAATCAAGGCGACCTGAAAAGACAGGGATTGTACCCGCCGTTATCGTTGGGATTGGGTATCCGGTAGAAGGTGCATTTTCCGACGCTCGCTATTATGATTTCACCCTACCCGTTGATTTTTCGGAGTTGCCAAAAAGACCTGATGGAGGAACTTGGCCTGAGCATGGGGGAGCAGAGAATTTCTTGCATTTCATTGAAGAAGACCTCAAGCCTGAGATTATGAATTCCATTAAAGTTAACCGGGACAGGCAATCGCTACTTGGTCATTCATTAGGTGGATTGTTTACCCTCTATACCTTATTTAGCAAGCCTCATGCTTTCCAAACGTATATCGCAGGGAGCCCATCAATCCATTGGAATAAGAAATGGTTCCATGAAGAAGAGAATCCCTTCCTGGAACGTTTGAAAATGGATAATAGGAGAATTTCCTTATTTGTAGGTGTGGGAGAATTCGAAAAAAGACACAAAAGCGGCATGAACGAAAATGCATTAGAACTTTCCGAACGGTTAAGGAGTTCCGTGAAAAGTGGTCTATACGTAAAATTCAAGGAGTTCGAAGAGGAAAACCATGTTTCTGTTTTACCCCCATTAATTAACAAAGGATTGCGTTTTGCTCTTAGTGCTAATAGTCCGGTCATGGAATAGGTCTTTCTTAGCAAATCAACGAATACCCATTGACCATGGATGTAGACATGTATAACATTACCTGTAGAATTCAAATGATAATGATTATCATTATTGATGATAACCTAGCACGCGGTTCAACTAGGTTATCTTATCAAGAAGGGGAGAGTTAAGCATGTACTTTGAGGAATGTCAGGGCAAAGTTGCACTAGTCACAGGAGGAGCACAAGGCATTGGAGGTGCAGTGGTCCAATCTTTAGCTAGGCTTGGCATTGTTGTAGCGGCAGTAGATTTCCAAACGGATAAATTACGGAAGCACGTAGACGCTTTGAGGTCGGAAGGGTTAGATGTATATGGGTTTACAGCCGATGTGAGTGATAGTTCTGCAATCGATAGCATCGTTAATACCATAGAGCGTGAAATTGGACCGATAGAAATATTGGTGAATGTAGCTGGGGTACTTAGTCCGGGTCTAATCGAGTCATATAGTGATGAAGATTGGCAAAGGACCTTTGCCGTTAATTCCACGGGCGTTTTCAATGTCTCTCGTTCCGTGAGTAATCATATGATATCCCGTAAAAAAGGTTCCATCGTTACAGTGGGTTCAAATGCGGCGAGTGTTCCACGAATCAACTTAGCGGCCTATGCAGCATCCAAGGCGGCGGCCACCATGTTTACCAAGTGCTTAGGACTGGAATTAGCTCAGCATAATATTCGTTGCAACATAGTTGCTCCTGGTTCGACTGCTACGGAAATGCAGTGGTCTTTATGGGAAGGGGATAATGGACCAAAATCGGTGATCGACGGCACCCCTGAAGTATTTAAAGGAGGAATCCCACTTAGAAAAATGGCAGAGCCTTCGAACATTGTGGATGCCATTCTCTTCTTCATATCCGACCAATCAAATCATATTACCATGAGTAATCTTCTTGTGGATGGTGGAGCTACACTAGGAGTCTAAACGCACGAATATCCACGATAATATCAGACTATTCAATAACGAAGGGGTTAAGCAAATGACGAAGCAACCATATAATTCTACTGTACTGGAAAAACCTTTGCTGGATGACTACCAAGTTGGTGACTTCTTCCTATCAAGCCCGAACCAAACCCTATTAGGAAAAGGTTCAATGAGGACTGTTCCGAGAAATGAAGAAAAAGAGAACCAGATGGAAGATCTTGCTAACAGGGTTGCAGCTGCGTTGGAGCAGGCAAAAGAGCTTGGGCATGACAATCCTATCGTCACGGGGGCAATCCCATTCGATTATAAAAAGCCTGCTCATCTGCATGTGCCTGAAACCGTACATGTATCTGCACTTTCACAAGAATATGGGGTTGGTAGAACACTAGAGACCGATTCTATTCCTACATACGATATCATTTCCGTTCCCGAACCCGATCAGTATAAAAATGGCGTCGAAAAAGGGCTGGCCCATATAGCAAGTGGCCAGTTGGACAAAATCGTATTGGCCCGGTCCTTGCAACTTACATCTTCGGACAGTGTAAATATCAACGAGCTGCTTCATAACCTGGCAAGACAAAATACAACAGGTTATACATTTGCCGTTGATTTGGGAGAGAACGTAGATTCAAGCCTTTGCTCCAAAACATTAATCGGTGCAAGCCCGGAACTACTTGTTTCAAGAACTGGCTTACACGTGGTGGCTAATCCGTTGGCAGGCTCGCGACCGCGAAGTGACGATCCAGTGGAAGATCAAAGACGTTCAAAGGAATTGCTTTCGTCTTCAAAAGATTTACATGAACATGCTGTCGTAGTGGAGGCAGTGGCAGAAGCACTTCGTCCATTTTTCAAAAAGATAGAAGTTCCCAAAAGCCCATCGGTCATAAGTACAGAGACAATGTGGCATCTATCGACGGAAGTGAAGGGGGAACTTGCCAATCCCGAAACCTCTTCTCTAGAACTTGCGATTGCCCTTCATCCGACTCCTGCCGTTTGCGGTTCGCCGTTTGAACAGGCAAGGGAATCCATCCTGGAAATTGAACCTTTCGACCGGGGTTATTTTACGGGAATGGTTGGATGGTGTGATGCAAAGGGTGACGGTGAATGGATCGTCACGATTCGATGCGCAGAAGTGGAAGAAAAGGCGCTTCGTTTATTTGCCGGGGCCGGAGTGGTTGGAGAATCAAAACCGGAAGAAGAACTTGCCGAAACTTCCGCTAAGTTTCAAACCATGCTTCGCGCAATGGGGATGGATACGGATTTATCAAAGTAAACGGCATGGAGGGGAAAGAAATGTTAGAAGGTTATACTTCGTGGCCTAAGGAATTGGCTGATTTATATAGACAAGAAGGTTGTTGGAAAGGGGAGACTTTCGGCGGCATGCTACGTGACCGTGCCAAGGAGCATGGCGATAGGATTGCCATTACGGGAGGGGAAAGAAACCTGACTTATGCAGAGTTGGATAGTCGTGCCGATCGGTTGGCGGCCGGCCTTCAAAAGTTAGGAATAAAGAAGAATGATAGGGTCGTCATCCAGCTTCCTAATGTCGTGGAGTTTTTTGAAGTCATCTTCGCTTTATTCAGGATCGGTGCTCTTCCTGTATATGCTCTTCCTTCCCATCGCAGCAATGAAATCGGATATTTTTGCGAATTCACTGAAGCTGTTGCCTACATCATTCCAGATACGCACGGTGGTTTTGACTACAGGACACTCGCACGTGGCGTCCAAAATAAGAATGATAGCTTGTTGAATGTGATTGTAACGGGGGATGCAGAGGAGTTTGTGACGTTAGAAAGTCTATATGCTGATTCTACCGAATTGGTGGAAACCAACGTTCAGTCCAGTGATGTTGCTTTCCTTCAGTTATCCGGCGGAAGCACAGGATTATCAAAATTAATTCCAAGAACGCATGATGATTATATATACAGTTTGCGGGTAAGTGCTGAAATTTGCCGAATTAATCAAGATAGCATCTATTTGGCGGTCCTTCCAACCGCCCATAATTTTACGATGAGTTCACCTGGCATTCTTGGCACGTTGTATGGTGGGGGACGGGTTGTTCTTTCACCTGGTCCAAGTCCCGATGAAGCGTTCCCTCTCATTGAAGAGCATGGCGTGACGATTACCGCGCTCGTACCACCACTTGCTTTGAGATGGCTCGATTCCGTTTCGACAAGCAATGATGATCTATCCAGCCTCCAGGTGCTTCAAGTTGGCGGAGCGAAGTTTAGTGCCGAGGCAGCCCGTCGTGTAGGACCGGCATTCCAATGTGAATTACAGCAAGTATTCGGCATGGCGGAAGGACTAGTGAATTATACAAGGCTTGATGATTCAAATGAGCTTATCGTGAACACGCAAGGAAGTCCAATGTCGGAGTTTGATGAAATTCGTGTGGTTGACGAAGAAGATAAGGAAGTTGCACCCGGTGAAGTAGGGACACTCTTGACAAGAGGCCCTTATACGATTTGCGGCTATTACAAGGCACCGGAACATAACGAAAAGGCTTTCACTAAAGATGGATTTTACCGCACGGGTGACTTAGTAAGCATAAATTCTTCGGGCTACTTAGTCGTTGAAGGACGAGATAAGGATCAAATCAATCGAGGGGGAGAAAAAATTGCGGCGGAGGAAGTGGAAAACCATCTGCTGGCCCATGAATCCGTTCATGATGCAGCCATCGTCTCGATGCCTGATGAATACCTTGGGGAGCGGTCATGTGCATTCGTGATACCTAGGGGAGAAACGCCTAAAGCTAGAGAGCTTAAACAATTCCTGAAGGACAGGGGTTTAGCTACATTTAAAATTCCCGACCGTGTGGAATTCATCGAGACTTTTCCAAAAACCCCACTAGGAAAAGTGAGTAAAAAAGCATTGCGTCACATAATTTCCGAGAAGTTAAAGGAACGCCGAACGACATTAATAAAATAAAAGGATGAAGGAGTGATTTGATGGCTATTCCTGCTATCACACCATATGTAATGCCAACTGAATCTGATTTACCGAAAAACAAGGTTGAGTGGAAGGTGGAACTGAAACGCACAGTTCTTCTCATTCATGACATGCAGCAGTACTTCATTGATTTTTATGAAAAAAATGATTCGCCTATACCGCAACTGTTGAAGAACATAACAACCATTAAAAATCGTTGTGCGGAATTAGGCATACCGGTTGTTTATACGGCACAACCGGGCGATCAAAATCCTAAGGATCGTGCGCTCCTGACAGATTTTTGGGGGACTGGGCTCGATGATGACCCAAATCAAACAAGTATCGTGGGTGATGTTGCGCCGTCTGATGATGACATCGTGCTGACTAAATGGAGATATAGCGCATTCAAAAGAACCAATCTTCTGGAATTAATGGAGGAACAGGGGCGTGACCAACTTATTATTTGCGGAGTATATGCACATATCGGATGCCTTTTAACCGCAAGCGAAGCGTTTATGCAAGATATACAGTCATTCCTAGTGGCAGATGCGGTAGCCGATTTTTCGTTGGAAGAGCATAAAATGGCTTTGAAATATGCAGCGGAACGATGTGCGTTTACCATCTCAACACTTCAGTTGCTTGATCAATTACAGGTCAGTGAAGATTCATCATCTGTTGCGACGCAGCAAAGAACGGATTTGTCATTAGATGACTTAAGAATGCTGATTTTTGAACTTCTTGGTGAAGACCCTTCAGAAGGGATCGATGATAGCGAGGATTTAGTCGACAGAGGGATGGACTCCATTCGCATGATGAGCCTTGTAGAAATTTTAAGAGGAAAAGGAGCAGAAATTAATTTTATGCAAATGGCTGAAAACCCGACAATTGCTGATTGGTGGAACCTGCTGTCTTCCCAAAAAGTTTTAGCTTGATCTGAGGTGAAAAGGAGGTAGATGAGGTGAGTAATATGGAGAATCAAACCCGCTGGGCATTGTCCGGTGCGCAGTCCGGCATATGGTTTGCACAGCAACTAGAGCCGGAGAACCCGATTTATAATACCGGTGAATACATCGAAATTAAAGGGAAAATCGAAATAAGTAAGTTTGAAGAAGCCTTAACCCAGGCAGTGAGGGAGGCTGAGAGTTTACACATCCACTTTGGGGAAAATCAAAATGGACCTTATCAAGTCTTGGATGAGGCCAATGATATCCCGTTTCACTTCATGGATATGAGTAATCAATATAATCCTGAAGAGAAGGCTTTGCAATGGATGAAAGAAGACCTGCTTCATCCCATTAACATAAAAACGGATAGTCTATACTCTCAAGCATTGTTTAAGGTAGGAGCGGAGCGGTATTTCTGGTATCAGCGGATTCATCATATTGTCATGGACGCCTTTGGTTTTTCACTACTATCGCAACGAGTGTCGAAACTATATACGGCTCTAGTCCAAGGTCAACCCTGTAAAGATGGAGCCTTTAGTCCATTCGTTAAGCTTCTGGAAGAAGACGCACAATATAGAGTATCCGAAAAATTCGAAGCGGACCGTCATTTTTGGATGGAGCGTTTTGCTGATCAACCGGAAGTCATGAGCCTTGCCGAACGCGCTCCTAGGACGTCTAACGGTTTTCTTAGCCAAACAGGATATTTATCATCTTTTGCCACACAGTCTTTCAAAAAAAATGCTCGTACATATTCGGGGACATGGCATGAAGTGGCCATGGCTGTCACCGCTGTATATATTCATCGTCTGACGGGCACGGAAGATGTCATCCTCTCCCTACCGATGATGGGACGTTTAGGATCTGCTTCAATCAATATTCCGAGTATGGTGATGAATTTACTACCACTTCGTTTAACCGTCCGACCGGATATGACCTTGAAGGAGTTAGTGAAGCAAGTATCAAGCGAAGTACGTAATATTCGTCGCCATCAAAATTACAGACACGAAGAGCTTCGTCGTGACCTTAAGCTCCTTGGTGATAATCAAAGATTGTTCGGTCCACAAATCAATGTCATGCCTTTTGACTATGGACTGGACTTTGCCGGTAATCATGGGATTACACATAAACTGGCTACAGGACCCGTCGATGACATATCGATAAACATATATGACAAGTCTGATGGAAATGGACTAAGGATCGATTTGGATGCGAACCCGGAAGTGTACGATTTGGAAGAGCTAGGCATTCATCATAACCGATTCTTAAGGTTGCTCGAGAAGGTGGCCACTTCAGAAGAGGTCCACCGTATAGGGGACCTTGACGTGCTTTTACCGGAAGAACGGGAGAGGGTCATGCACGAGTGGAACCAAACGAATGAGGAGATAGCACCTGTTAACTTGCCGGGATTGTTCGAAAAACAAGCAGCCAAAAGCCCATATCTAACAGCCTTGGTCGATGAAGTGAATGTCCTTAGTTATGACGAACTGAATAAGCGCGCTAATCGACTTGCCCATCTTCTCTTGGAAAAAGGTTTAGGACCGGAAAAATTCGTGGCGATTGCCCTACCACGCTCGGCTAACATGGTGGTGGTCATGTTGGGTGTATTAAAGACAGGGGCCGCATATCTACCCATTGATCCGGATTACCCAACCGATCGCATCGATTACATACTGAAAGACGCTAAGCCTATTTGCCTCATTACTAATCGAGAACTTGCTTCGAAACTGTCAAATGATGGTGAAACGGAGCTCATCATATTGGAAGAGGAAGAGAGTGCTCTTACAACAGGGAAATATTCTGATGGGAATGTGGATGACGTAAAAAGGAATGGAGCCATATCACCGCTTAACCCTGCGTATATGATTTATACATCAGGGTCCACAGGGAATCCAAAAGGTGTGGTCATTCAATCGGAAAGTTTGATTAACTTCCTTTCTTCCATGCAAAGTCATTTTTCTTTGAATCAAGAGGATAGACTTTTGGCGGTTACTACCATCGCTTTTGATATATCCGGTTTAGAAATATACCTGCCACTTCTTAATGGAGCCAGCTGCGTCGTTGCTGCCAAGGAGAAGATTCAAGAACCCAAGGCTTTGGCAAACATCATTACCGAACATGACATTACCATCATGCAAGCGACACCAACGCTTTGGCATGCCATGGTTACCAATTATCCAGATGTAATTAAGGGGCTCAAGGTACTTGTTGGAGGGGAGGCTCTATCCATTAGCTTAGCCACTGCATTAAAGGAATTAGGGTGTGAAGTAACCAATTTATATGGGCCAACTGAAACGACGATATGGTCGACCTCTAAAAAGTTGGATTCCAGTCAGACAGGTATGCCATCCATAGGTACACCGCTATGGAATACGCAGCTATTCGTACTCGATGCAGGCTTGCAACCAGTCCCTCCCGGAATCATTGGCGAATTATATATTGCAGGGAAAGGGCTAGCCCGGGGGTACCTCGGTCGCCCGGATTTAACAGCAGAGCGTTTTGTTGCCAACCCGAATGGTCCTAAGGGAAGCAGAATGTACCGTACAGGCGATTTGGTTCGTTGGAGAGTGGATGGTTCCCTGGATTATATTAGCCGGGCTGATCATCAAATCAAAATACGTGGTTTCCGAATGGAGCTTGGGGAAATTGAAGCGAAGCTCGCTCAACATCCCGAGGTTGATCAGGCAGCCGTGATTGTTCGTGAAGATAGCCCCGGAGATCAACGAATTGTGGCTTATATTGTTCCCTCAATCGATTCAACAGTGGATACAGGGGAGGTTCGCGAGTTTGTTGGCAGTAGTCTACCCGACTATATGGTCCCATCTGCGATCGTTAAGATGCAAGAGTTACCGCTAACTCCCAATGGGAAGCTTAATCGTAAAGAATTGCCCGTTCCTGATCTTTACTCTCTGATTTCAGATCGAGCACCGAGAACACCTCAAGAAGAAATCTTGAGTGAGTTGTTCGCCGAGGTTCTGGGTCTATCAAGAGTCGGAATTGATGATAGTTTCTTCAATTTAGGTGGCCATTCACTCCTTGCCTCCACTCTGATGGCTCGTATACGCAATACATTTGGAGTGGAACTGGGCATAGGGAAGATTTTTGAAGCGCCGACCGTCTCGGGCCTTGCCAAACAGCTCTCTAATGGGAAAAGTGCACGATTGCCCGTGAAAAAAACCGCCAAGCCGGAGAGGATACCTCTTTCCTTTGCCCAAAAGAGATTATGGTTCCTACACAGTCTTGAAGGTCCTAGCCCAACCTATAATATTCCATTGGTTATAGAATTATCGGGTGATTTGGATACGAATGCACTCGAGCGTGCAATCAATGACCTCGTTGCTCACCATGATACGTTGCGGACTATTTTTCCAGTGTCAGAGGGGAATGTTCATCAATGTATCATCGACCCTTCTGAAGCACGGGTGGAATTGTTAGTAACAAGAATAAATGAGTCGGATTTGGATGCGGAGATTGCAGTTGCCGCACGTTATAGCTTTAATCTTGCTGTGGAGCCATCCATTTATGCGCAGCTTTTCACGGTGAGACCGGACAAGCACGTTTTAGTTTTACTATTACATCATATAGTAGCGGATGGATGGTCCCTCACACCACTTACCAGGGATTTGTCGGCAGCCTATAAAGCGCGGGCTCTTGGAGAGATTCCTGACTTGCCACCTCTTCCAGTACACTATGGAGATTATGCACTTTGGCAGGAAGAGTTATTGGGAAAAGAGAGTGATGAAGCCAGTTTAGTGATAGAACAGCTGGATTATTGGAAAGAGGCACTGGCCAATCTCCCAGATCAGTTGGACTTGCCAATGGATTACCCTCGCCCAGTAGAACCAAGTTATAAAGGAGAAACCTTTAGATTCACCATTCCGTCAGTCTTGCACCAGAGATTAATGGAAGTGGCCCGTGAAAATGATGTCAGCTTATTCATGGTATTGCAGGCGGGACTTGCCACCCTGTTTACGCGCCTTGGTGCGGGTACGGACATTCCAATTGGGAGTCCGATTGCAGGGCGAAGTGACGATGCGTTGAGCGATATAGTAGGGTTATTTGTGAATACCCTGGTGCTACGTACGGATACTTCAGGGAATCCTACTTTCCGTGAACTTCTTGAAAGGGTGCGGAATGTCGATTTACATGCATATGAACATCAAGATCTGCCTTTTGAACGGTTGGTTGAAGAATTGAATCCGCCTCGTTCACGATCTAGGCACCCATTATTCCAAATCATGCTCGCCCTGCAGAATACGCCTGAGCCGAAGTTGGAGCTTCCGAGCATTCACTCCAACCTAGAGCTATATAGTGTGGGGACTTCAAAATTCGATATGACGATTGAGATTCGGGAAATGCATGATGACACAGGTAAACCGGATGGGATGAGTGGGCTTCTTGAATATAGCACAGATTTATTTAAACCTGAGACAATCGAGTTGTTGCTTAATCGATTCCTGCGGTTATTGGAAAGTGCTGTGACGGAGCCAAATCAGAAAATCGGCCGTTTGGAAATATTGGCACCAAAGGAACGACAAGAAATCCTTGTGGACTGGAATCAGCATGGAAAAGAAGTACCTCATGCGTGTCTGACTGCGTTGTTTGAGGAACAAGTGATCAGGTATCCAGACAATATTGCTGCCGTATATGAAGATAAAACCCTAACATATGAAGAGTTAAACAAAAGGGCGAATCAGCTTGCCCATATGCTAATGGCTAAAGGGGTAGGAGCGGAGCAGTTTGTAGCATTAGCGACATCAAGATCATTGGAGATGGTGGTAGGTTTACTTGCTGTACTAAAAGCAGGGGCAGCTTATTTGCCTCTGGATCCAGAATATCCAATCGACAGGTTGACTTTCATGCTTCAAGATGCTCAGCCTAGCTATGTTCTTACAAGTTCCAGTGTGGCAACCAGTCTTCCGGATCTGCACGATATCCAACAAATTGTATTGGACGATGCGAGCACGATAGTGGAAATGTCGCGATATTCAACGGATAACCCGCTAGATAGTGAACGGAAACGGCCATTATCACCTTTAAATGCAGCCTATATTATCTATACATCAGGTTCAACGGGTGTACCAAAAGGGGTAGTCATTCCTCATCAGAATGTAACCAGGCTCTTTGGATCGACAGAAGATTGGTATCATTTCAATTCGGATGATGTTTGGACGATGTTCCACTCCTATGCTTTCGATTTTTCGGTGTGGGAGATATGGGGTGCTCTCCTTCATGGTGGAAGGCTTGTCGTTGTACCACATGCAATCAGCCGTTCACCTGAAGAATTCTTGCAGCTTCTTGTGATGGAAGGAGTTACGGTACTTAACCAGACGCCATCCGCTTTTTATCAGTTAATGCAAGCAGACCGTAACAAGCCAGAACTTGGAGAGGAACTTGCATTGCGTTATGTGATTTATGGCGGGGAGGCGCTTGAACTTAGTCGCTTGGAGGATTGGTATAGCCGTCATCCAGAAAATGCGCCGCAGTTAATTAATATGTATGGCATTACGGAAACGACCGTCCATGTAAGCTACCTGGAACTTAATAGGGAAGTCACCTCCATGAAGGCGAACAGTCTCATAGGCTGTGCCATACCGGATCTTGGGGTCTATATTTTGGACGAAAGTCTACAACCGGTACCTCGAGGAGTAACTGGGGAGATGTATGTCTCCGGGGCTGGTTTGGCCCGCGGGTATCTTGGACGCCATGGTTTGACGGCAGAGCGTTTTATAGCGAATCCATTCGGTCCTTCAGGAACCAGGATGTATCGGACTGGAGATTTAGCCCGGTGGCGTGCGGATGGTTCATTGGATTATATGGGACGAGCCGATCACCAGATCAAGATTCGCGGTTTCCGTATTGAACTAGGAGAAGTTGAGGCAAGACTTGCTCAGTGCTCTAATTTGGAACAAGTTGCCGTCATCGTTCGTGAAGATCAGCCAGGTGATAAGCGATTGGTGGCTTATGCTGTGCCGGCAACAAATGCGGTGTTCGATTCAGCCGAATTACGTCGGTATGTTGCAGCAAGCCTTCCAGATTACATGATTCCATCTGCATTCGTATCAATGGCGGATTTACCATTGACGGCGAATGGAAAGCTAGATCGAAAGGCGTTGCCCGCTCCAGATTTCGGTGCAGCCGTATCAGGGCGTGGACCAAGGACACCGCAAGAGGAAATCCTTTGTAATCTTTTCATGGATGTACTCGGTGTACCACAGGTTGGAATCGATGACGGATTCTTTGATCTGGGAGGGCATTCCCTGCTTGCCGTCCAGCTGATGAGTAAAATACGTGAAGCGCTTGGCGTTGAATTGGGCATTGGGAACTTATTTGAAGCGCCGACAGTTGCTGGCCTAGCTGAAAGGCTTAAAATGGGATCGAGTCAGAGTGCTTTGGATGTCTTATTGCCACTTCGCAAAAATGGAGAGGAGCTTCCGTTGTTTTGTATACATCCAGCCGGAGGGTTGAGCTGGTGCTATGCTGGGCTAATGACGGCTCTCGGTCCAGGTTACCCGATATATGGACTGCAAGCTCGGGGCATTTCCGAGCGTGATCGCTATCCGGAAACACTGGTAGAGATGGCAGCGGATTATATCGAACATATCCGCACGGTCCAGCCAGAAGGCCCTTACCGTTTATTGGGTTGGTCACTGGGGGGGAATGTCGTGCATGCCATGGTTACCCAACTGCAAAACGAGGGAGAAGAGATCGAACTTGTGGCCATTCTGGATGCATATCCAAGTCAGTTTTTACCTTCTAAGGATGCTCCTGATGATGAGGAAGCCTTGATTGCCCTGCTTGCTTTGGGAGGATATGATCCTGATAGTTTAGGAGACCAACCATTGGACGATGCTCGTGCCATAGAAATTTTGCGCCAGGACGGAAGTGCATTGGCTAGTTTGGAAGAAGAAACGATCCTTAACTTGAAAGAAACCTATGTGAATTCCGTTCGGATTATGGGTGAATACGAACCGGGAGTGTTCAATGGTAACGTCCTGTTCTTTAAATCAACGATTCTACCAGGATGGTTCCCTGGCATTTCTACGGATACATGGAAACCATATATAAGTGGACTGATTGAACAGCATGATATCGAATGTCGTCATAAGGATATGTGCCAACCAGAGCCACTTGCAGAAATCGGAGCAGTGATAGCCAACAAGCTGTCGAAGATGAAAAATTACGCAATCAATTAAAGAAGGTGGAGATACCGAATGACCAACCCTTTTGAAAATGAAAATGGTACATATAAAGTTTTGATAAATGAAGAAGGCCAGCATTCTCTTTGGCCCGCCTTTTTGAACATACCAGAAGGCTGGTCCGCTATTTATGGAAAAGAAAGCAGAAAGAATTGCTTGGAATTTATTAATGCGAACTGGAAAGACCTTCAGCCTAAGAGCCTAAAGCTTGTATCAGGTATCGATGGAACAAACTAGCATTGCGCATACACCATAACCCTAAATTAGTCGTGTGTATGGTTCCGCTGTAGGGGGTAGCTATATTAGCCAGTGTTTTAGGGGTATTGGGAACAAGTGAGATGAGTACTAATGGGATGGGACTGATTGATGTAGCATCTTATCCAATTGCTCTCCTTGGTTCAGTACTCTTTCTTGTGATTGGTCTAATCATCTGTTGAGTTTGAAGAAAGACGATTTTAAAAGCCTACTGCCACATCAGAAAACAAGAGAAATTCCCGAGACGGAAACAGTTACAGCCAGTAAGTGAAAAATTCCTGATGGATATGCAAGAAAATAGTGGGTTGCTGTAATTTTATTCAGCGGCCCCTATTTATTTGTCCCAAGTAAAATCTATTTAATAGAAGATAAAGAGAATGAAGGGCGGTATAGTGGATGATTGAATTATATTATTGTAAATTGCCTGAGAGCAGAGAAAGTACGGTTATAGACGACTTACTCTTTCATGTCTCGAAAGAAAGACAGGGGCGATTGAAACGATTCGTGAAGATTGATGATGCATACCGTTCCTTGATAGGTGATTTGTTAGTCCGTTTTGCATTAAAAGAACGATACGGTTCGATAGGCAGGGAACTGAAAATTAAAACCAATGATTATGGCAAGCCATTTTTGGTGGAGCACCCTTCTTTTCACTATAATATCTCTCATTCCGGAGAATATGTGGTGTGTGCTGTCCATGATGATGCAGTGGGAGTTGATATAGAGTACATAGGACCTTATGATTGGCCCCTTGCTAAGGAACTTTTTACAGAAGAAGAGTATCAAGACCTGCTGAATGCTAAGGATGAGGGCCTTGCTACATTTTATGATATTTGGACCTTGAAAGAAAGTTATGTTAAAGCCATTGGAGAGGGCTTATCCAAGCCACTAAAGGATTTTTCTATGAAAAAACATAACAATGGATCCGTTCAGATAACAGATTTACATACAGAAAGACAGATTATGGATTACATATGCAAGCAGTATAAGGTAGCCAGTAAGTACAGCCTGTCTGTTTGTGCCCACCATGCTAATGAACACCAGTTTAGAAGGCAACCCATATGCGTCACTTTTCAAGAATTATGCGAGAGTCTGAGCTGTCATTCCTGAATATGTGACGACGTTGGCATATTTGGCCAAAGTCTGGTTATAGATTCTATTACATCTGGAGGAATGAAAATTGAAACAAATTAACGTTGCAGAGGTTATTGAAGGGAGTAAATTTAACTCTTTTCATCTATCTGTTTTACTATGGTGTATTTTCCTTATCCTTTTTGATGGCTATGATTTAGTTGTTTATGGATCTGTCATTCCAACCTTAAGCCAAGAATGGGGGACTGCCCCTAGCATTTTAGGATTAATAGGAAGCTTGACATTGGTAGGCGGTTTAATAGGTTCGCTTGTTTGTGGAGTCGTAGCGGATAAGGTGGGGAGGAAGAAAGTAATCATTACTTGTGTGGCCCTCTTTGGTACGTTTACTTTATTAACTGGTTTAGCTAAAGGACCAGTGGATTTTGCAATCTACCGTTTTCTAGCAGGTCTCGGATTGGGAGGCATACCGCCATTACTAGTTGTGCTTACCTCTGAATATTCTCCTAAGTCAATTAAGAATATGATGGTAGGTATCATGTTCAGCGGTTATTCGATCGGTGGTATATTGGTATCTCTTTTTGGAATGAAGGTCATTCCAGAATTAGGATGGGAATGGATGTTTTTCATAGGGACCATTCCGTTATTAGCCCTTCCCTTCTTAATTAAATACTTACCTGAATCTCTTTATTATTATGTAGAAAAGGAAGAGCATGAAAAAGCCAAAGAAATAGTGGCTCGTTTAGATCCTTGCTATATACCACATGACACAGACCGATTCATCATGAATTTATCAACATCTGGCGTTCCTGTCGTCAAGCTATTCGAAAAGCAGCGGGGAAGGTCCACCATCATGTTTTGGATTGCATGCTTTATGGGATTATTGATGGTATATGGATTGGGTACATGGTTGCCTCAGCTGATGATTGAAGCGGGGTATCCATTGAATTCTAGTTTGCTGTTTCTATGTTGCTTGAACATTGGAGCCATCATTGGTTCGATTTGCGGCGGTTGGCTTGCGGATCGAATTGGATCAAAGCGAGTGTTGATCAGTTACTTCAGTATTGGGGCAGTCTGTTTGGTCTTACTTGGGTTTAAGCCAGGGTCCCTTTTTCTATATGTTTTGGTTGCGATAGCCGGCGCTGCGACAATAGGATCGCAAAATTTAAATAATGCTTACATCTCCATGTTCTATCCAACACAGATAAAATCGACAGGGCTGGGGTGGGCATTAGGTATAGGGAGGTTCGGAGCCATTGTGGGTCCGACAATCGGTGGGCTATTAATAGAATGGAAGTTCCCTCTTTATATCAATTTTCTTAGCTTTGCGATTCCCGCTTTTATTGCAGCGATATCGATCAGTTTTGTGCAAAATAAACATAAAAGCACAAAGAATTTGGAATTAGGGCCAGTGGTAAATGGATACAGGAAAATCGACTAAAAAAGTATCTTTTATTAAATGCGTTAAGGAGGGGTGGGATTGGCACAATATACCTGCCAAGTGTGTGACAAGAATTTCAAAAGTTACAATGCAAATGCTAAGTATTGCTCTCAATTCTGCAAAGGAAAGGCTTATATAAAATTCCCTATAAGAAACTGCAAAGTATGTAATCGTGCTTATAAGCCACGGAATGAGTCGAACAAATACTGTTCGATGGATTGTAGTCGTAAAGGCAGAACAAATAAAGAACCCATGTTGAACAGGTAGATCAACATGGGTTCTTTTGCTATATTTTTCAAAAGGTCATTAGGAAAACGAAAGAACCTTTGCCTCGTGAGCATCCACGATATTTTGAACTTCCGTGCCGTCAATGGTTTCTTTTTTCAGCAGGGCCTCTACAAGTTCCTCATATTGTGGTCGGTTTAAATCGATTAATTTTTCTGTTTCTTGGATTGCCTGGGTGAAAAGTGCTTGCATTTTTTGTTCTTTCTCACCTTTATTGAAAGTTAAGGTGAAGCCATCTTGCAGCATACCGGTATCGACCATTTGTTCAAGTAGATGCTTGGCCTGTTGAACATCGCCACCTACGCCAATGCTGTGCTCACCTAAGTACATTCTTTCAGCAACGCCACCAGCCACTATCATTTTAACTTGATCTAACAATTCACTTGCCGTAGCCAGATGGAGTTCTTTCGGTATCGGTGCAACATATCCCAGGGCTTCACCACGGGGAATGATGGTCGCTTTCCGAACAGAACCGGGTTTAGTAAGAGCAGCAATCAGGGCATGTCCACTTTCATGAATGGCCACTCGACGTTTTGTATCCAAGTCGTTCAACGTACGTGAAGTGGCTCCAAGAACAGTACGGTCAATGGCATAATCAAGGTCCTCTTTACGAATCATTTCCTGTTCATTTCGTAGGGCATGACGGGAAGCTGTCTCAAACAGAGAGCGTATGTCTGCCCCGGAAAATCCGGATGTACTTTCGGCTATTGCATCCAAGGAAGTAAGGACCTCGGCTGCAAGTTTCTTTCCTTTTGTATGGATATCAATGATTTCTTTTCTTCCCTTTGTATCAGGGAGCGGCACTTGGAAGGAGAAATCAATCCGGCCTGGACGAAGAAATGCTTCATCGAGCATGTCCTTCCTGTTTGTGGCAGCCACGAACAAAATTCCTTCGTTTGAATGGCCCCCATCTAACTGGACTAGAAGTTCAGTCAGTGTTTTTTCGGCTTCTTCTCCGCCTTGGGCCTTCCGTTTACCAGCCAGAGCGTCCACTTCGTCGATGAAAATGACAGCAGGTGCCTGTTTTCGGGCATTTTGGAAAAGGCTGCGTACACGAGCTGCACCGACTCCGACGAACATTTCATTGAAAGCCGATCCGCTTGTCGAGAAGAAGTTGGCCCCAAGTTCTTTAGCAATAGCTTGTGCTAACAATGTTTTTCCGGTCCCTGGAGGGCCGTATAGTAATATGCCTTGAGGAGGTTTAATTCCAATTTTGGCCGAACGTTCCGGTTCTTTTAGAGTAGTGAGGGTTTGCAAGATTTCTTGTTTGATTTCGGGTTGCAAACCACCTATATCGGCTAAGGTTATTTCAGGAAGGGCTCTAGGAGCAGAAATGCTTTGTTTCTTGCTTCCAATACGTAAACCATTTTTCGTTTTCTTCTGTATAATTATTGCGGTTGTGACTAAAGCCGCCAGCAACCCGCCTAAAATCCATAATGCAGTCTTGTTTGTAGATGAAAATGAATAGCGAACATTATAGGTTTCGACTAGCTTGTTGACCAATTGACTGTTGGGAGGGACGTTGGATACATATTTTCCTTCTGGAGTGATGATATGAAGTGTTCCATTTCGTTGTTCTTCAATGGAGACAAGGGCACCTTTTTGGGCCTGAATCGTTTTTTCAATGGAAGAGAAGGGAATGACTATGTCTTTTGACTGATTTACCGCATACCAAGATATAACACCAATTATCACAATGAAAGCCGTTAAGAACGGCAGCAACTTCGAAACCAATTTTGAGTTCGATTTCAATATTTCATCTCCTTTAAGAATATATATACAGTATAAAATTTTTAAACGTGTAATCCATAGGTATAATTACCTAAAAATAAAGGTAATTAATGGAATTATGCAACATATAGGATAGTGGTTCGGTTTTTATAAGGAAAGAGTCGGGGAGTAGACAATCAAGCGTTAACCTGCAGGATAGACTTTTTAAAAATGAAATGCTAAAGTGAAGTGGTCTAAGTTATGAAAAAATAAAAAGGTAGATGAGTTGAACTTTTATGACTAAATTTATGAGAGACTATACGATTACGATGAAGGATATTGTTCGAGAAGGAGATCCCATTCTGCGTCAGGTAACGGATGAAGTTAGCCTGCCCATATCAGATGAAGATCGTGAAACGTTAGAATGCATGATGCAATATTTAAAGAACAGCCAGGATCCTAAACTTCAAAAGAAATATAATTTGCGTGAAGGGGTAGGCTTGTCAGCCAATCAAATTGGTCTGAATAAACGAATGTTCGTCATGTATTTTCCGGATGAAACAGGAAAGGTATACGAATATGCTTTAGTGAACCCAAAAATTGTGAGCCATTCGGCAAGCATGATTTATTTACCTCAAAGTGAAGGCTGCCTTTCTGTCGACCGTGATATTAAAGGATATGTGCCACGTTATGAACGGGTGAAAATTAAAGCATTAGATAGTAAGGGAGAGAAAGTTGAAATGCGGTTGAAAGGTTTTGCCGCCATTGTTTTTCAACATGAACTCGACCATTTAAATGGCATGATGTTTTATGATCGAATCAACTCAGAGAATCCTTTCAAACTTCCTGAAAATGTAGAAGTGAAAAGTTTATAAAGAAAAAGGGCAAAGCCTCATGCTTTGTCCTCTTTTCTTGTTAAGATTGTGCTAGTGCCCTCTTTGTTAAATGCTTTTGCAAATCACTGAATATGGCCCTACTCATATGCTGATATCCTTCAGACGTAAGATGAATGCCATCGTCACTAATCAAATGGTTCAAATCACCAGCAGATTTTATATAGGAACGTACATCGATTAATGGAACCTTTAATTCTTCGGCAAGTTTTTTTAACTGGCGATTATACATCCCATGCCAATGTTCAATCCCACCTACTTGAGAGATAAAATGTCCGATGGAAGGTCCGAAACGATCAGCAATAGATCGATAATATCTAGTGGGGTCCAGAGGTGGAAGAGTTAAAAGAAAGGGTGCGACATGCTTGTCTTGTACTTGTTTGACAAGTTGAGTGATATTCTCAAGGTACCGATCAATCGGAACAATAGGTTCATGGTCTCCTTCGGGGTTCTTCGCGACTTCCTCCCAATGGAAGTTACAATCGTTACCACCCACCTCTATTAATACGATATCCGGATTTTCTGACATGACGTCTTTCTGAAACCGGCTGACTAGCAAGTCGGAATTGTCATTAAAGACCCCTTTATTCAAAACTTCAACGAATGGCAGTGACTCTGTCAACTTCGCTAAAGAGCTAGGGTAATTTTCTTTGATAATACGAAGCCGGCCTTTAACATAAGAGATACCTCTAGTTAAACTATCTCCAAAACAGACAATCCTCAAAATGTTCACCTCGATAGGTTAATGTGTTACTTTTCATTTTAGTGGCATAATTGTTTTTCAGCAAACTAAAATTTTTCTTTCCATATAAGAAAGATATTTTATTAAAAGGATACCCGATTTTTCTTAATGAAAACTTTAAAAAGCGCTGGAATTCCAGCGCTTTTGATTTAGTGTGAGGATTTTTCCTGTGTTGCTGTTTCAACCCTCGCTTTTCCCATAAAGAAAACAACGATGGCTGCCAGGGCGATGGGAATCAGAGCCAAAGTGAAGATTAAGGCAATGGAATCAGACATCGCATAAACAATCTTATCCAGGATCATATCTGGAATTTGGGCACGCGCATCTGATTGGAATAGCTGCCGCGGATCTTGGGTAAGAACAGAGGTATCCGGTCCACCTTGCATGCCTTTGAAGGCATCGGCCATCTTACTAGTGAACGCATTGTTCTGAATTGCTCCATAAATGGTGACACCTAGCGTCATTCCGAAAGAGCGGAGGAATGAATTGGTCGAATTCGCTGATCCCCGGTACCTTGGCTCCAAATTGTGAATGGACGCAATTGGAAGAAGGGAGAAAGAAAAGCCCATACCGAACCCTGTCAGGATCATATACAAGGTTAGTAACGTCCTGCTGGTTTCAGGAGTTAACGTCCCCAATAATAGCATTCCTCCAAAATAACAAACGACGGAAATCGTCATTAAGTTTCGGAAGCTGGTTTTGGAATTGAAAATCCCGCCGATTGCACTCCCGACAACGGATCCCAACATCATCGGAGTGAGGATTAAACCTGCATTTGTAGCTGAACCTCCGTATACTGCCTGCACGAAAATCGGGATATAAACGGTTAAAATAATAAACGTGCCTCCATATAGAATCGCTAAAATCTGAGAGGTAGCAAATAACCGCCTTTTAAATAGCCATAACGAGATGATGGGGTCTTTGGCTCTTCTTTCGAAAAAGAAAAAAGAAACGAAAAACACGATAAAGCTTGCAAACAGAGCAAGGATAGGAAATGAAGACCAACCATACTCTCCACCTAACTCAAGGGCGAACATTAAACTGACGACAGCAATGACGAGTGTGGCTGCCCCAGCGTAATCAATTTTTTGTTTCTGCGTGTTGGCTTTTTCTTTGTAATAACGCAGGATGAAGAATAATGAAATGAAGCCAATTGGAACGTTAACATAGAAAATCCAGTGCCAGCTAGCATAGTCTGTTATATATGCCCCTAAAAGAGGACCTAATACGCTTGAAGCTCCAAATACAGCTCCGAAAAGTCCAGTCAATTTCCCGCGTTTTTCAGGTGGGAAAATATCAAAGACGATAGTAAAGGCAATTGGCATCAAGGCACCGCCACCAATCCCTTGAATGGCCCGGAAAATACTTAACTGAACAATGCTTTGTGCCATGCCGCATAGGGCAGACCCAATTAAAAAGACGACAAGCCCAAAAATGAAAAACCGCTTCCGACCATACATATCGGAGAGCTTACCGAAAATCGGCATACTTGCCATCGTCGCAACCATGTAGGCCGATGTGACCCAGACAAACTTATCGAACCCGCCTAAATCAGAAACGATCGTTCCCATGGCGGTGGCAACGATTGTATTGTCCATTGCTGACATCAGGATTCCCAATAACAGTCCGGCAACAATGAATTTCTGGTTTCTTTGTTGTTTCTCCAAAGTATTTTTCCTCCTCTTTTATGAAGCAATTCGTTTATTCTTTTGCATGAATGAACGATAATCGTTAAGATAAAATCAAACCATTTATCTTGATTATCAAGATAAATTCAAGTGTAAAAGGGGAGGCATTTTATGTCAAGCGATAATGGGTTGAATGCAGACCTTTTAGAGAGTTTAAAGCAAAGCCTCAAAAGATACGGAATGAGGACTGTTTTATTCCAACAAAATATGGCCCAAAAAATAGGGGTGGCTCATACGGATTTGAAGACTGCTGAAATATTGAATGAAACCGGACCGATTACAGCTGGTGAGCTAGCAAAAATAACAGGATTGAGCACAGGTTCGGTTACGGCGCTAATCGACCGCCTTGAAAAGTCAGGCTATGTAAAAAGGGAAAGAGACCATTTAGATGGAAGACGCGTGATGATTATCCCAATCGCGAAAAGGCAAGAACAAATCAAAGCACATTATCATGCACTTTCTACCGCTACAACCGATTTATGCACTTCTTATAATGAAAGTGAGCTTACGCTGATTCTTCAATTTGTTGAAGATATTAACAGAATCATGGAAAAAGAAAATGAGGTATTAATGAATGAGCGAAGAGAGTTCTTGAAATAAGGTAATGGTTTGGACCCATAAGCCATATAAAAGGGTTTTTAAAAGAGTGTAATTCCTTAATAAATGGAATGAAACCCTGAATAAAATATATATTGATAATGATTATCAATATTGATAATATGAATCTAGAAATTATCATAATATTATCAGGGGAGAGTCTAGAATATGAAAACGAAAGCAACCTTAGCCATTTTATTATCTACTAGCCTGTTATTTGGGTGTTCGGAGAAAAATGAAGAAACTAAGCCTGCAGAGGTGGATGCTAAGGAGACAAGCGTGAGTGCGCTGGATGGTGTATCCAACGACTATCGGGAATTTGCGATAGGTGAAATAGAAGAGTTTGTAAATGCGACGGAAGAATTCACGACGGCCGTAACGTCTGGAGACATTGAAAAAGCGAAGCAGTTATATGCACCGGCTCGCATGCATTATGAGCGCGCTGAACCCATTGCTGAAATTTTTGGCGATCTCGACCCTAAAATAGATGCGCGTAAAGGTGATGTCAAGGATGAAGAGTGGGGCGGATATCACCGAATTGAAATGGGCTTATGGAAAGAGAACACAACAAAGGGTTATGAAGAGTATGCTGAGCAATTAATGAAAGATGTGAATCTGTTGCGTGCTAAAGTGGAAACAGTAGAGGTAACACCTGATGTGTTAATCACTGGGGCCGTTGATTTACTTAATGAAGTGTCTACATCCAAGGTGACTGGAGAAGAAGACCGCTATTCTCATACGGATTTGTATGATTTCGTTGCCAATGTAGAGGGCGCTGAAAAAATATATGAATTATTGATACCTACCCTTAAGAAAAAAGACGAGGCGCTTACAACCGAAATCAAAGAGCGTTTTGCCGGAGTTTACAGCTTGCTTGAAAAACATAAAGATGGTGATGGATATGTTTCTTATACGGATTTAACAAAATCTGAGGTGAAATCATTAAGCCAGGCTATCGATGCTTTAGCTGAACCACTTTCGCAAATAGGGATTGTAATGGAGGAGTCTTAATTGAAAGAACAAACATCAAATGACGAAAGCTCACTTTTTTCTAAAAAAGTGAGCCGTCGTGATATGTTGAAAACAGCTGGCATCGGTGGGGTCGGAGTTGTAATAGGCGCATCGGGATTAGGCGGTATGCTATCCCTATCTGATTCAAAGGCAAAGGGACAACAAACAAATGATACTGTCCCTTTCTATGGGCCTCATCAAGCGGGAATCACTACAGAAGCTCAGGATAATCTCTATTTTGCTTCGTTAGAAGTGACATCTGAAAAAAGGTCAGACTTAATTCAATTATTTAAAGATTGGACAGAAGCGGCTGCCCAGATGACATCTGGCAAACCGGTAGGCGAAGCTTCCTCGAACAGGAGCATGCCACCCAAAGATACAGGGGAAGTAGAGGAATTATCCCCTTCTAACTTGACGATAACCTTTGGGGTGGGTCCTAGTCTATTTACGAAGAATGGAAAAGATCGCTTTGGCTTGAAGTCTAAACAACCGGCCGAATTGAAAGATCTTCCCTCATTTTCTTTAGATGCCTTAGAAGAATCATGGAGTGGAGGGGACATTTGTATCCAAGCCTGCGCAGACGATCTTCAGGTAGCTTTTCATGCCGTCCGGAATCTGGTGAGGATTGGAAGAGGGAAAACGATAATCCATTGGGCCCAAACAGGTTTTCAACGTACGAAGAAGGCTGATTCTAAAAAATCGACTCCTCGTAATTTGTTCGGTTTTAAAGATGGAACCGTGAATCCGAAGAAAAGCAGTGAAATGAACCAGCATGTCTGGGTAAAGCCGGGGGATGGCCCTTCTTGGCTTGCAGGGGGTAGCTACATGGTCGTCCGCCGAATTCAAATGTACATTGAAGTGTGGGATCGGACCACGCTGAAAGAGCAGGAAAATACATTTGGTCGTCATCGTGACAGCGGAGCCCCATTAGGAATGAAGAATGAATTTGATACGGTTGATGAAAATCCTAAGGATGAAAACGGAAATCGTATCATTCCTGAGAACTCCCATATGATTCTATCCCGTGGTGATGGAACAAATAAGATCTTGCGTCGTCCTTATTCATATGCTGACGGAATGGATCCTAAGACGGGAAGCTTCAATGCGGGACTTCTGTTTATTTGCTTCCAACGAAGCCCAAGTAAACAATTTATTCCGATACAGGAGCGTCTTTCAAAGAATGATAAGTTAAATGAATATATCATCCACCGGGGCAGTGCCATATTTGCTTGCTTGCCGGGTGTAAAAAAGGGTGGCTATATCGGCGAGACCCTTTTCGGGTGAATTTTATAAAATGAGAGACGGTAAAATCGCCAGCATGGATAGGAATCCGAGTTGGCGTTTTTTATCATAAAAGGGGAGTTTGTCATGTCTATTTTTAAGTGGAGAAAGGGTTTGTTCGCTTTATTAGTCAGTCTTATATTTCTGACGTCTGCCATACCTGCTGCTTCAGCCGGTGAAAACCACGATCAGCTTTTCGTATATATCGGCGATAGTCTGATGAAGGTGAAATCTGGAGATCTTGAATCGGTTTCTAGTAATATCACACTTTTTGAAAAGGATTGGGAAAAGATAAAAACAGAAAGTAAGGGTGCCAAAAAGGTTGACGAATCCTTACTATCTTTGAAGAATGCGATGAAAAAGCAAGAAGATGCAGGAGAAATAAAAAAGAAATTATCCGCTTTATCCACTTCTCTTGTTAACTATGATACGGAAGAAAATCCAGTTGACAAAGCCGATTATAAAGATCGCTTAGAAACACTGCTTCCATTAATCAATGATTTGGATGCTACGATCGAAGAACAGGACTTTGGCAAAGCGAAGAGTGAATATCAAAACCTCCTCAATCAATGGAATGAGGCAGAAGTTGTTGTCCGGGAAGAAAGTGTTGCTTCATACGGAAAAATGGAAACCTATATGGCGTTTGTCCGGATAGCCATCACGCAAGATCCACCCGATCCAGAAAAGGCGCGGGCTAATCTTGATGAACTGAGGGGCTTAATCCAAGGTTTTCTTGAAGGAAAGGTAGAAAAAGATGTTCAGCAAACGTATTCGTTAGGCGACGTAACAGTCCTTTTAGAAAATACTGTAGAAGATATAGAAGGAAATGATATCGATTCTGCAATTGAGCAATTAAATGAAGTATTAATGATTTGGCCTAATGTGGAAGGGGAAGTTTCTACGAGGGATAGCAAGCTTTACAGTGATATGGAAACTAAGGTACCCAATGCCATCAGCCTGCTGCAATCGAAGAATATACAAGCAGAGGAAGCAAAAGAAATCATATCAGACTTACATACACGGCTGCTGCCTCTAATTGATGATACGAGCTATACAATATGGGATGCTGCCCTGATCCTTTTACGTGAGGGGTTAGAAGCTCTTCTTATCGTGGCAACACTGTTGTCCTTCCTAAAGAAAATTGGACAGGCAGACAAACAAAAATGGATTTGGTCTGGCGTCGGTGCAGGCTTGGCAGCAAGTGCAATCCTTGCCGTCATTATCAATATTGTCTTTTCACAGATTACGGCCGCATCAAGCCGGGAGTATATTGAAGGAGTCACGGGCATAATTGCAGTGCTAATGATGATGACCATAGGATTTTGGCTTCATAGTAAATCGAATATTCGTGCATGGAACCGTTATATTAGCAAGCAAATGAATCATGCCATCGCAACAGGCAGTATCTTTTCTTTCGCTTTAATCAGCTTCCTATCCATATTCCGAGAAGGAGCGGAGACGATTATCTTTTATGCTGGAATGGCTCCATATATGGAATTGAAACAGCTACTGATAGGGATTTTGCTAGCCTGCCTGATCTTAGTGGTCATTGGTTACATCATGCTTCGTTACAGCGTAAAAATGCCAATGACGATCTTTTTTAAAGTGGCAACGATCTTCATCTATGCATTGGCATTCAAGATACTGGGTGTTTCCATCCATGCACTTCAAGTTTCTCAAGTGCTTGAGACGCATGCACTTCATACTTTCCCATTTATTGAATGGATAGGCCTTTATCCGACAGTAGAAACTTTAGTGCCTCAAATTGTTTTATTACTGCTGGTTATCGTAGCTGCCATTTGGATTAAGAAGAATAATTCCACAGTTGCATGAAAAAAAGGACTGACAATGATAAAGTCAGTCCTGCTTTTCAATGAAGAGAGCGGCGATAATTGTATTGCTTCCATTGATAAAGGATAAAGCAGCCTATGCAGAATCCAAGGATGGCAATGAAGGAAGCCAACCCGACCATCACGGTAAATATATAGCCAGTAACGTTCCAATCCAGTAAAAAGGAGACTAAACCCAAACTTAGGCAAACGACGGCAATCATCTGGTTAAACTGTTGCTGTGCATGGTCTTCGGGAATATAGGCAGAGGGTTCTTTTTTTAGGAAGAGCTTTGCCATGCGCATGACCGGATTAAAATTAAAGACCAAACCTAATAGACCTGCTACTAAAGGAACGGCCAATATCCATACTTGACTAGTAGATAAGGCAGTCACCACACTTAAAAATATAAACCATTGATTGGTTCGGACAAGAGGACGCGGAATAGAACGTATTTTATCAGGCAAAAGAAATCCCAACCTTTCTGATGAGTTTTATATAAGTTTATCTTTTTACATTTGATTTGGGAAGTGGGAAAGACTATAGTTTACCTTATTTATAATAATTTTAATTTAGTATTGATTATTATGAAGAAGGTAGTATAATGTTAATATGATAATAAAAGGAGGACGGTTTCATGGTAGCAAAAGTTTGTACAACATGTGGTACCCAGATAAAGAAATTAAAGCATTCTTCCCTATGCCAGTGCGGTCCCAAAATACTTAGCAATCAGTTTTTAACAAAAACAAAAAAATAAACGATGGTATTAAATATATGAGACCGACTATTATTACAGTAGTTGGTTTTTTGTTTATTTCTAAGGGTAAAATTAAGTGAGGTAATTGATAATAAATATTTTTCAAGCGAATAGAAATGATGTAGGATTAGATTAACAATACAATGTCACGATCAGGATAGAGTAGTGTCCAAGTTTACTTAAACCATCACGTGACGGTTGGGAGGGGTTATATTGGGAACGAGGTATTAAAGATTGGCGAGTTAGCAAGCCTGGCGAATGTTACGAAGCGAACTGTAGATTACTATACTAATATGGGTCTGCTAAAAGCAGAACGTTCCTCCTCTAACTACCGTTATTATTCAGTTGAGGAACTTGAGCGGCTACGCAGGATCGAGGAGTATAAAAGAAAAGACCTTTCATTAGAAGATATAAAAGAACTATTAAAACCGAATTCGAAGTCTCCGTATGTAATTGAAGAAACAGGACTTCAACTCAAAAATAAAATCAATGACTTGAATGAGGAATTACGGGAAATAATCAGCTTGCTTAAAAAAGATGAAAAAAATGAACTTCATCTAAAAAAACAAATTTCTCATGAAAGCATTACGTTGATTCAATCACTATTAGTGTTGTTAATTTGATAAAAATTATCCCAATAGTTTGGTGCATGACGGTGCATATTACTAGTAAGGGCCTCTTCACTAAATGGTTTAGAATCGACTATCATAGTGCAACTTGTTTTACCTACCAAACAAATCACCATTTATACAGGAGGTGCTTGGGACTATACTATTGATTATCCAATGAACAAATCAAGGAAAATCAATGGTAAACCCGATCATATTGGAGATATTTATAAAATTATTAGCAGTGGCTTTATTAATAGCATTAACCGCATTTTTCGTTGCCTCGGAATTTGCAATCGTAAAAGTAAGGAGTTCCCGTATCAATCAATTAATTGAAGAGGGCAATAATAATGCACTATCCGCAAAGAGAGTAATTTCACATATTGATGAGTATCTATCTGCTTGTCAATTGGGTATAACTGTAACTGCATTAGGTTTGGGTTGGTTAGGAGAGCCTACCGTAGAAGCCATCCTAGAACCTTTATTCCATAGGTGGGGTGTAGAACAATCGGTTAGTCATATTCTTTCCTTCGTTATTGCGTTTGCATCGGTTACATTCTTACATGTTGTTATTGGTGAACTTGCACCAAAAACAATAGCGATTCAAAAGGCTGAAGAAGTAACGTTAATGTTTTCAAAGCCACTGATTCTATTTTACCGTATTTTATACCCATTCATCTGGGTATTGAATGGTTCTGCCCGTGTCCTTACAGGTATGTTCGGATTGAAACCTGCTTCTGAATCCGAAATGGCACACTCGGAAGAAGAATTGCGAATCATCTTATCGGAAAGCTATAAAAGCGGTGAGATTAACCAATCGGAATATAAATATGTGAACCAAATTTTTGAATTTGATGAGCGAATTGCCAATGAAATTATGGTACCGCGTACAGAAATGACAGTTATTGAACTCGGGATGCCTTTACTGGAAGTCGTGGAGCTAATTCAAGAAGAACAGTATACCCGTTACCCTGTTATAGACGGTGATAAGGATAATGTAGTGGGGATGGTCAATATTAAACGTCTTTATACAGCTACTATCACCGAGAAGAATGTTTCGGAATTGACAGTTGATTCGTTCGTCACGCCGGTTATACGGGTTCTTGAAACAATTCCTATTCATGATCTGCTGCTGAAAATGCAGAAGGAACGGATTCATATGGCCGTGTTG
Organism: Peribacillus sp. NPDC097675; assembly: GCF_050277655.1. Taxonomy (NCBI): domain Bacteria; kingdom Bacillati; phylum Bacillota; class Bacilli; order Caryophanales; family Bacillaceae; genus Peribacillus; species Peribacillus sp. NPDC097675. Next base: position 78,112 of record NZ_JBNNSK010000015.1, read on the forward strand.
ACTGATGAATATGGCGGTACCGCAGGCCTCGTTACGGTAGAAGATATTCTCGAAGAAATTGTTGGGGAAATCCGTGATGAATTTGACCAAGATGAACGCCCTCTTATCCAAAAAGTCGCTGAGGGACATTATGTGTTTGATGCAAAGACATTAATTGAAGATGTTAATGATACCCTTGCCATTCAGTTACCTGAAGATGATATAGATACTTTGGGTGGTTGGTTCCTTACAGGCAGATTCGAAATTGCTGTTGGTGACCAAATTGAATTTGAAGGATTTAACTTCACGGTAAAAGAGATGGATGGTCATCACGTTTTATATGTAGAAGTTAAGAAAATCAAATAAAGATGTATATGTGAAAAACCGGAGATGCAATCCGGTTTTTTTCTGTTTTAAGAAAAGTCTTCGACAGTATTAATTCTCGTTTATAATCTGATTTTTTTAGATAGTACTATGGTAGGAATCTTTTAATAATGGCCATTCAAATCTTGGAAAATGGTTGCTCAAGGTATCTATTTACACTATAAGAATGATAAACTAGGAACTGTAATTAAAACCTTTTTGCATAATAAAATACAAGATAAATAAGATTGAATGTACAAATAAGCTTTTATCACCCGAGTGGTTAAAATATTTGCTTACTATAAATATTGAAAGAAGGCGGTTGGCAAAATGGGATTCAAAAGGAAACAAATGCTGGGATTCGGTTTAATCCTGCTTTTTTTAGCTATACTACTTTCCTTTATGGTGTTTACGCTCAATAACCTTAAAGGCAGCATGACTGAAATCGTAGAAGACCGGTATTATAAAGTTTCTGCGTCGATGGAAATTCGCCAGTTGTTTACACAGTCTGACCGTGAGATCTTGTTTGCGGCCAACGATGCCAATAAGGAAGAAAGAGCAGAAAGCCTTGAAGTCATCAATAAGAACCACGATTTGATTGAGCAGAAAATAGCTGAACTGTCGGGAACGTTAAATAAAACGAAGGCACGGCAATTATTGAAAGAGTTTGAAACGCAATATGTTACTTACTCTATAACCGAGTCCGAAATCATTCAGAATATACAATCCAAAAACCCCTCCACCGATCTTTCCATGTTAATGAATGATCAGCGGGATAAGCGGACAAAAGTTATCAGTACTATGGGAGCTTTTAAAGATTATCAAGAGAGTGTAATGAATGATACGTTAAGTAATGCCAAAAAAACCTATGAAGATATGATTAATTTTACCGTTTTTGCTGTTATTCTTAGCATTCTAGTAATTTCTGTGACTATCGTTTGGATGATACGCAGTACTTCAAAAGATTTGCAATCCATTACGAAGGTCATCAATAATATTGATTTTAAAAATTTATCGGTTGTACCGAGAATTCCTATACGTACAAATGATGAAATTGGTGATATTGCTCGTTCATTCAATGAAATGGCAGCATCGCTGGAAACGTATAATCGTAAGGAAAAAGACTTCACCGATAAAATCAGCGGACAGAACTGGGTTCAAACCCGAGTTGCTGACATTGCTACCATGTATCAACGCATTGTGGATGTGGAAGTGCTTGCAGACAGATTCATCACGAGACTTGCACCGATGATGGGGGCTTCGCTTGGGGCGTTTTATATCAGACGTGGCGAAGGGGAGAATATGCGTTTTGTGAAAATTTCCAGCTTTGCGGGAGATGGCGAGAATGCAGGACGAAGTGAATTCCGCATGGGAGAAGGCTTAATTGGCCAATGTGCTCTTGAAAGAAAAGTGGAATTCATTGATGGCATCCCTGAGGACTTCCAATTGGTTACAACTGGGCTAGGCGAAGTTAATCCTAGAAGTATCGTCATCGCCCCGGTTGTATTTGAAGACGAAGTGGTAGCCATGGTTGAATTAGCAAGTTTGGAGAACTTCACAACATTGCAGAAACAATTCTTAACTCAAGTCTTGGACACTTTGGGAATCACCATTAATAATGTCGAAGGCCGGATGGAAATAGAACGTCTATTGAAAGAATCACAAGCACAGACTGAAGAATTGCAAGCTCAATCAGAAGAATTGCAATCTCAATCAGAAGAAATGCAGGCGCAATCAGAGGAACTGCAAACACAGGCTGAAGAATTGCGTATGATTAACGAGCAATTAGAAGAGAGAAACCGTGAAACGGAAGACAAATCGAAAGAACTTCAAATCGCAAAATTAAATCTTGAAAAACAAGCCGAAGAATTAAAACTAAGTTCAAAATATAAATCCGAGTTCATGGCAAATATGTCCCATGAATTACGGACGCCACTTAATAGCATTTTAATTTTATCGGAAATGCTTTCTGATACTAGTGACAGTAAATTGAATGAAGAACAGAAGGAATTTGCTCGTGTCATTAACTCGTCAGGTCAGGATTTACTAACATTGATCAATGACATCTTGGATTTATCAAAAGTTGAAGTGGGTAAACTTGAAGTGGTCTTTGAGGAAATGAACATGAGTGAATTACCGGACTTGTTACATCGGAATTTCGATCACGTTGCGAAGAAAAAGAACATCGACTTCAAGGTTACAAAAGATAAGAACGTTCCTGACATTTTCTTTACCGATGAACAACGGTTCCAACAAATTCTGAAAAACCTCTTGTCCAATGCATTTAAATTCACAGAGAAAGGTTCAGTCTCTGTCCAAATTAAAAAAGCGGACGAAGAAAATGTCGCTCAGTGGATTCAAACGAAGGGCGCGAATAGTTGGGTTGAAATTAATGTGAAGGATACGGGTATCGGAATTTCGAAAGATAAGCAAAAATTAATATTTGAAGCATTCCAGCAAGGTGATGGAGCTACTATGCGGAAATACGGTGGTACAGGACTTGGCCTTTCCATCTGTCGCGAGTTTGCTAAATTATTAGGTGGATGGGTTATTGTCGATAGTCAGGAAGGGGAAGGAAGCACATTTACCTTCTTCATTCCAAGTATGCCAGAGGGCTTTAAAAACATGGGTGAAGCTATTGCGGCTTCTCCAGAAGTGGCAGCAACGGCTAGCGTTGAAGAAACTGCTCCTATTGCTGAGAAAGAGCAACCCGATGTGGTGATATTAGATGGAGAGGGGCAGAAAAACGCTAATCCTTTCTTCGGTAAATCGGTGTTGGTAGTAGACGATGATCACCGTAATATTTTTGCTCTGAAAAATGCGCTCAAAAATGAAGGCATGGAAATTCTTACAGCAGAGAACGGTTATGAATGTTTGGAAATCCTTGAAAAAGGAAACAGTATAGATGCCATATTAATGGATATCATGATGCCAGGCATGGATGGTTATGAAACAATGACTAGAATCCGCGAACAAAGTGAGTACGACAATCTTCCTATCATTGCACTCACTGCAAAAGCGATGAAGGGCGATAGGGAAAAATGTCTGAAAGCTGGCGCATCTGATTATGTAAGTAAACCCTTAAAATTGGAACAGTTGCTTTCGGTTTTACGTGTTTGGTTGACGAATTAATAGTAAGGGTAAGGAAGGTCTTAATGGAATGAAGGATACCTTGACGGTTGAAGAACGAGAAAATATTGAAATTGAATTGCTCTTGCAAGCCGTTTATTCTGTCTCTGGCTTTGATTTTAGTAAATATATGCGATCTTCCATACAGCGGAGAGTGGAAAATCGAATGCGGTTAGACCGCATTAGAAGAATAAGTGGCATGATCGAAAAGGTTTTATATGAAAAAGGGTTCGTTGAGAAACTTCTGAATGACTTTTCCATAAATGTCACGGAAATGTTTCGGGACCCTGATTTCTTTAAGTCTTTTCGAATGAATATTGTTCCGCTACTGAAGAAACTTCCTGAAATCCGTATCTGGCATGCAGGCTGTTCAACCGGCGAAGAAGCTTTTTCGATGGCAATTCTTCTTAAGGAAGAAGGACTATATGATAAAGCAAAAATTTATGCAACCGATATGAATGAACCGGTGCTAAAACATGCTCAAAAGGGAATTTTACCACTCAATCGTATGCAGTCTTACACGAAAAATTATCTGCAAGCGGGTGGTAAACAGGAATTTTCGAAGTATTATACGACGGATTATCAAAATGCTTATCTTGATTCGGATCTTCTCAAGAATGTCGTATTTTTTCAACATAATCTCGTAACGGATGGTTCGTTCAATGAATTCCATATCATTATGTGTCGAAATGTGATGATTTACTTTACGGGTGAATTGCAAACTTATGTCAATCAATTGTTTTATGATAGCCTCTGTAAAGATGGTTTTCTAGCGGTAGGAAGTAAAGAATCTATTCGTACCTCTTCCTTCTCGGAACAATATGAGGATTTTGATGCAAGAGAGAGAATCTATAGAAAACTATAAGGAAAGGGAGTTCGCGCATATCTGGCGAACTCCTTTTTTTTGATATCTATAAATATTTTCTAATTCGAGGTTTTTTGTTTAGATTGATGATATAAGGGTATATTTAATGAGTTAGCTATATGAATTTGTTGAACCAAATATTCATCTTTTTTAAAAACAGTATAATTAAGATATAATATAGTGGGAATCCTTTTTTAAGGAAAACCTTGCGATATATAGTGCACGACTGCAAAAGATAAAAAGGTGCCGCTCGATATAAGCCAAAAGGGGAATAAAAGAATGACGATTTTAATCGTAGATGATAACCAGGTTAATCTCTTCGTTATAGAGAAAATTCTAAAGCGGGCTGGCTATGCGGATTTTCTATCATTAAAGTCAGCGCATGAGATGTTCGACTATTTACAAGTGGATAGCCCTCAACCCATTGAGACTTCTGTTGATATTATACTGCTTGATATTATGATGCCTGAAATTGATGGAATTGAGGCGTGTAGAAGACTTCAAAACATCCCCCATTTAAAAGACATACCAGTGATATTTGTAACCGCACTTGAAGATTCAAACAAAGTGGCTGAAGCATTGGATGTTGGTGGGATTGATTACATTATGAAACCTATTAATAAAATTGACTTATTAGCTAGAATTAGAGTGGGACTTAGGCTTAAATATGAAAAAGATTGGCATAAAATGCAGGAAGAAAAAATACGGAATGAATTAGATCTATCGATGCAAGTGCAGAGTAGTCTATTGAGTGAACCCGTTGAGAGTGATCATTTAACGATAAAGGCTTCGTACTTACCCGCAAATAAATTAGCTGGAGATATGTACTACTGGCACCGTATTGATGAGAGACGATATGGAATTATCTTGCTTGATATGATGGGGCATGGAATAACGGCTTCTCTTGTCTGCATGTTTATTTCCTCTGTTCTAAGGGATGCCATTCGAAAACATACGGATCCCGTAGCAGTCATAAATGAAATGAATCATTGGATGAGTATTCTTAATAAAAAAGAAAACCAGATTCACTATTATTTCACTGCGATATATATGGTTATTGATACTGAACGTAAAACCTTGGAATATGTAAACGCAGGTCATCCACCAGGTTTTGCTTTAATGGACGAGGGGGAAGTAGTGTCTCTTTCTAAGGGAACGTGCCCAGTTGGTTTCTTTACGGAGATTAAAGTGGAGAAAACGGTTATTCATTATGAAGATAGAATCCAAATTCTTATATTTACTGATGGAGTGATGGAGGCTATCGATAGAGAAGGAATTGACGGACTGGGCAAGATAAAAGAAATTGTCTCAACGCGTTGGTTCGATTGCGAAGAGAAGGCCCCAATTGATTTAGTCATGTCCTCTGAACTCCAGCATGACCAACCTGATGATATGTGTGTGGTTGTAATTCAAGCTAATTGATAAAGGAAGAGGCTGCAGTTAACCTGCAGCCTCTTCTGTATATGAGGGGGGAGATGTAACCCTAGGCTTTAGAATATTGTGTCAGAAAATTATTTTTCCTTCACTTTTCCAATACCTTCTTGGATATTCCCTTTGATTTTATCCAGTTTTCCTTCTGCTTGTAAGTGAGGATCATTTTTCGCGTTTCCGACTTGGTCTTTTGTTTCACCTTTTGCTTTATTGACGGTACCCTTAATCTTATCTGATAATCCGCTCATTATGAGTTGCCTCCTTGTTTTTTTAGTCTACTCTAAATATACCCGCTTGAAGTGGGAGTAAACCATATTGAGATAAAAACCCTCATGAAGCGATTGTTGCTCCTTTGCTGTTGTTCACAATGAATTGATAAGCATGTTCAACGATTAATTCTTTGTCAAAATCCAGCGAAGCGACATGATAGGAATTTTCAAGGGATATTAACTTTTTGCTGTGAGACCTAATAGAATCGTATATTTGATTCGAACATTGAGCCGGGACGACATGGTCTTCGGGAGAATGGAAGAGAAGGGCCGGGCAGCTAATATTTTCTAGATGTTGGATTGTTTGATCCATAATCGTAAGCAATTGATTGACTGCTGTTATGGGAACTTGATCATAGGTGATTTCCAAAGTATTGTTGTCTTTGATGTCGGGTGCTCCTTCTGCAATGAATCGTGGAGCATTCTGGTTGCGATAGATTTTATATTCGGGAACTTGAAGTGCGGCGTTGATAGTAAGGATTCCATCACAAGGAACTTTAGAAGCCAAGTCCAAGACAAGGGTACCGCCCATTGATTGCCCCAATGCGAATACATGTGTACACGTGTGCTTTAGCTTTCTATAAGCGGCTTCTATATTCTGAATCCACTCTTGATAATGAACCGTTTCCATTTCGCGCTCATTTGTTCCATGCCCCTTTAAACGAGGCGCGTAAACGGTGAAACCTTTGGCAGCCAAACTTTCACCTATATACCTAACGCTTTGGGGGGTCCCGTTAAAACCATGACAAATGAGGATTCCAATTGAGTTTCCAGGATAGAAAAAAGATTCCGCACCTGGTATGACCTTTGCAGACGTCATGTATCCATCTCCTTTAAAATCTTAGTAATTGATTTTCAAAAAATACTATTCCGATTATAATACTTGGTTAAATGATAGCATAGAGAAAATTTTAAAGTCAATAATAGTTTCTTTAAATGAATTATATGAAGTTAAGAAATTTTACAATATTGATTGGAATGAACGAGTGTTAAACGATTGCCTGGATATTGAATGAAAATGTAGTTTTCCTTCAATGATAGTAATCTTAATACTCCAGGAAATAGTGTGGGGTTAATAAGTATAACTAATCAGGTGATTTATAAAATAGGCATTGACTTTTAACTGAAATAGGATTAATATAAATAAGCACCAAGTAAACAAACAAAACTTCATTCGCTTTTGGCTGATCGCCAGAAGAAATAACACAAAAAAAGCTATTGACTTCTTATAAAAGAAATGGTAAGATGAAATGGTCGCTGAGAAACAACGGCGATTAAAAATTAGTTTAAAACTTCGCAGAAGTTGACAACTAATCAGTAGTGTGTTATGATGAATACACAAGTTGTTCTAACGAACAACGAGCTAATTGCTCTTTGAAAACTGAACAAAACAAAGCGCCAACGTAAATTTTGAGTGAGCACACACTATAAAAAAGCAAAATGAGCAAGTCAAACATTTC
>NZ_JBNNSK010000016.1:0-80889 GCF_050277655.1 Peribacillus sp. NPDC097675
TTTCATTTTACAAGAAAAGACGGTTTTTTTGTATGCTTTTTTCAATAGAAAAAGGGCTGCCCTCAAAAGTCATTTTCCTGACTTTTGGGACAGCCGCTTCTTAAGGTTTTATGAACGAGCATATAGCGCAGCATTCATGCCGGCTAGACGGCCGGTTACTAAAGCTGAGGTGATATTATAGCCGCCCGTATATCCGTGAATATCCAAAATTTCCCCACAGAAATACAATCCGTCCATTAATTTGGAGGCCATTTCCTTAGGTTGGATTTCTTTGACGGATACACCGCCGCCGGTAACGAATGCTTTTTCAATTGACTGGGTGCCATGGACTCCGAATTGGAAGTCTTTGCATAGTTCGGCGAAACGGCGTATTTTTTCATTCGAAATCGTCGCACCTTGTTCTTGAAGGTCGATTCCGCTCCGTTCCAGCAAGAAGTGGAGATAACGTTCCGGTACCAGACCTTTTAACGTGTTTTTGATGGCTTTTTTTGGTTCGGCCTTGATTTCCTTCAAGATATCCTGGAAAACTTCATCTTTGTTTCGATCTGGAAGGGCATCGATTTTCATCGTTACTTCGGGAAGGTTCCATTTTTTCATGGCCTTGACGACGAACTGGCTGCATCGAAGAACGGCTGGACCTGAAACACCGAAGTGGGTAAACAGCATGTCCATTTTATGCGTAATCAACGTTTTTCCTTTAGGGTTTAACACACTCAATGAAACATCACGAAGGGCGAGACCTTGCAGTGTTTTTTCCTTAATGAATGTCTCATTACTTAGGACCGGCACTTCCGTCGGGAACAAATCGGTAATCGTATGTCCGGCCTTGCGTGCCCATGCATAGCCATCACCGGTTGAGCCGGTTTGCGGGACGGATTTCCCTCCGACAGCTATCACGACGGCATCAGTTTCAAAGATTTGTCCATCTTTTAACCGGACACCACTCGTTTTACCATGATCATAGAGAACTTCGGCAACCGGTGAATTCTTATAGATTTTCACCTTTAAATCAGCCAAGCGCGTCAACAGGGCATCGACGACACTTTGAGCTTTATCGTTGACCGGGAACATCCTGCCATGATCTTCTTCTTTTAGGGCCACGCCTAACTTTTCGAAGAATTGTATAATGTCTTCATTGTTGAATTCCGAGAAAGCACTATATAAAAATCGCCCGTTTCCAGGGATATGCTGAATGATTTCATCGATGGAGAGTCGGTTCGTCACATTGCAACGCCCACCGCCCGAAATCGCTAGTTTTCTACCTAACTTCTCGCCTTTATCCACTAATAATACGTGGGAACCTTTTTCGCCAGCTGCAATGGCTGCCATTAAACCGGAGGGTCCCCCGCCAATTACTATTACATCATATTTCAAAAGTATCACGCCTTTATCTTTTCAGTCTCTTCATTATATAGCAATACCTCGTTAGAATGCGAACTACAATAAAAAGGAATGATATGTTTGTATATTATCGACGAAAACGATAAACTTGAGTGTAGTTTTCTATAGAAAAAATCCTTTATTATGTTAAGATAAAGAGCGTGTGAAACGTAACTGAAAGAGGCAGGAAGGGATAAAATGTCGTCTAAGTTTTTAAAAGGGGCTTTTATATTAACCCTGGGAGCGATAATTTCCAAGATTCTTGGTTTATTTTACGTCATCCCATTCGAACATATGGTTGGAAATAAAGGGGCTACACTTTATCAATATGGGTATGTTCCCTATACGATATTCATTAGTTTCGCCACGGCAGGTATGCCGCTTGCTGTTTCTAAATTTATATCGAAGTATAATGCGCTCGAAGAATATGCAGTAGGAGAAAAGCTGTTCAAATCGAGTTTGAAATTAATGGCTATTACTGGTCTCCTTGCCTTTGTGATTCTTTATTCATTGGCACCGGTGCTAACAATTTTATTTGGTGCTAATCAAGATAGTGCCAGTGATGTTACGGCAGTCATCCGGGCGATCAGTTTCGCCTTGATTCTTGTACCGTTCATGAGTATCATCCGTGGTTATTTCCAAGGACATGAAGCGATGGAGCCAACTGCGATTTCACAAGTGGTCGAGCAAATCGTCCGGATTGTTTTTTTACTAGCTGGTGTGTATGTTGTCCTGCATGTCCTTGATGGTGAATTGGTGAGAGCCATTCAAATGGCAACTTTCGCGGCGACTGTCGGCGCACTTGGCGGTTTGGTCGTCTTGTTTTGGTATTGGAAGAAACAAAAACCGTATTTGGACAGCTTGATGGAGAGAGACCGGGGAACGATGTCCATCTCTATCATCCAGATTTATAAAGAAATTTTCTTGTCATCGATTCCATTCATCTTTGTCGGGATTGCGATGCCGTTGTTCCAAATTGTGGATACGATGACTTTTAATCGGGCGATGTCCTCAATTGGATTGTTGCATGTGGCAGAAGAGGCACTTGGGGTACTTAACGTCTATGCCCAAAAACTTGTCGTCATACCGATGACGCTTGCTACTGGGTTTTCCATGGCGCTGTTGCCATCGGTGACGAAGGCGTATGTAAGTGAGGATCAAACTGAATTCACCCGTCAGCTCGATCAGGCTTTTCAAATTTTATTATTTATTACGATTCCGGCGGTTGTCGGCATGTCGGTGCTTGCAGATCCCATTTATAGTGCCTTCTACAGCCACGACTTGCTAGGGATTAGCGTGCTGAAAGCCTATGCACCAGTTTCGGTTCTCTTTGCACTCTTTTCGGTTTCTGCCGCTGTATTACAAGGAATCAATCAGCAGAAATATACAGTGCTCAGTTTGCTTGTCGGGTTTTTGGTCAAGCTTAGCTTGAATATCCCGTTCATCAAACTGTTTGAAACGGAAGGGTCGGTTTATGCGACAGCATTGGGCTATTTAGCGGCCGTTCTATTGAATTTGTACGTCATCACTTATTTCACGGGATATCGTTACAGTCTTACTATTAGAAGGACCATCTTGATGACGACGTTTTCCGCAATCATGGGATTTGGCGTGTGGGGTCTTCATAGCTTGTTAACTCTATGGTTAACCTCTGAAGGGCGCTTTCAGGCCATACTGATTACAGCTGTATGTGCAATTTTTGGAGCACTCATCTATGCGGCTCTTTCCTTGAAAAGCAAACTGGCTCACCGTTTATTCGGGACACGTATCGACAGATTAAGGAAAAAACTCGGTTTATGAAATACATGTTTAATATGTAAAAATCAGGGTAAAGGTATAGTATCCCCTGATTTAAATATATTGGCCTTGCCTGTCATGAAAATGGGCAAGGCTTTTTACTGAAAAGGCTTTAGGAGGAAACAATGAGAATAGATAAAATACTATCCAATATAGGGTATGGAAGCAGGAAAGAAGTGAAAAAGCTCCTGAAATCTGGAGCCGTGAAGGTCAATGATAGGGTATTGAAGGATGCTAAAGAACAGGTGGATCCTGATGTGGAAATCGTAACGGTTCATGACGAGCGGGTTGAATATAGAGAATTCATTTATTTAATGATGAATAAGCCCCCAGGTGTATTGTCCGCAACGGAAGACAAACACCAAGAGACGGTCATAGATATCTTGGAACCGGAGGATGCAGTCTTCGAACCATTTCCCGTAGGGCGACTGGATAAAGATACAGAGGGACTGTTGTTGATCACTAATGACGGAAAGCTTGCACACCAACTCTTATCCCCGAAGAAACATATTCCGAAAACGTATTTTGCGGTCATTGACAGCGAAGTCACGGATCGGGATATCGAAGCATTCCGTGACGGTGTCACACTCGACGATGGATATAAAACGAAACCAGGTGAGTTGAATATCTTAAAGTCAGGTTTGACTTCAGATATTGAATTGACGATTATGGAAGGGAAATTCCATCAGGTGAAGCGGATGTTTGAAGCTGTCGGGAAAAAAGTCGTGTATCTGAAGCGTCTTTCGATGGGAAGTCTGCAGCTCGACGAGGAACTAGAACTCGGAGAATACCGGGAGTTAACGGCCGAAGAACTTGAACAGCTGAAAGCCGGTCAACCTGCTGAGTAATGAAACCAGAGAAAATGAGGCGGACTACTGATCCGCCTCATTTTACTTTAACATATCGATTTTGTTCGGGTGGTATTTCTTTTTTAAGATGACATCTTCACTTTTTTGCTTGTTGTTGTCCAAACACCACGGCTTGGGCTTTGAACAAGGTCGTTGTACTCTAGGACATTTAAATCGCGTTGTACTGTTCGAGGAGTGATGCCAAATTCTTCTACAAGCTCTTGAGTAGAAACCGTACCGTTGTTACTAATGAACATATAAACGGATTTAATACGGGTTAACATGCGATTTGTTGAAGGTTTCAAACAAAATCACTCCTATTCTTTTCATTGTTATTCTGAACAAATGAAAACAACCGATATGTCGGACAGCATTTCAGCTGCCTCTATGTACGTACTATACCCACCCTTTAACTCCTCGGAAACATGAAGAAAAAAACAAGATGCCATTTGCTTTATTTTACCCCTATGCAAACATAAATTCCATACCAAATTTTAGAATTAACTAAATATTACATTTATTATACTTGAATTTGGCGAAAATATTCATTTAACATCCAAAATAAATGACTTTCAGGGTAGAATGGCATTATGAGACGACCTGTATACTCATTATTTTATCGATTTTTCGAAGGATTATTCATAGTAAGATGTAAATCGATGGGAAGACCTTCACTTCTTCTCTGCGAATAACCTCTCCATGGCAACAAGCATATAATACTATATTTACATCATCATATCTCGTTATAAAGTAAGGATACGCTTGATGGCTGATGTTTCCGGTGTCATAATTACTAGTAAGTAAATGTCCCTGATATCAAGGCGATTTTGCAGGAAAAATAAATATAACCATATACGAGGTATAGCATATGAACGAGAGATTAATGGAATTTCTATTGCGGGACGAAGTGTCCAGGCTTACTGGCATGAAGCGAAAAGTGTATGAGTTTATCGTGTATGAAGAAGACTACCTAGCTTCAAAAGCGGATACGGTCGATCAATTTATGAGATTATTGGTGAAGCATTCTCCTCCGCGTCTTGCAGCCCGACACTTTAATATGACGTATGAGGAGATTATTCGCTTCATGCATGAAATTGAAGATGAGTTAAGCGCACGGCTAGAAGAAAGATGTAAAAAAGTGAAATGGATGGATCTCACGGAAAAGAACCAGCAGGCATTTGAGGATGACCATAAAAGGTTATATCTCTTTGTAAATTGAGAAAAAGAATAAACGGTGCTCTTATCCATATGCGCACCGTTTTTTGTTTTGTAAGGTTTAGAAGGCCAAGCCCATTGCATAGTGGGCATGGCCTTCTTTTGTTTCATTTGTTCGAGAAAGGTAGAAGGGCAAGCCTTCTAAAAACCCATTTCCCTTCATAGTCATACTATAGATATGTTATTTGTAAGATTCTTGGTAGTAAGAGATTTACGTGTAAAGGAAGTGGAAAGGGATGGACTATGAGAGAAGAAGAATTGTCAACACTATTTGAGCTGTTTTGGATCCTTAACAAGCGTTGGGCACAGGAGTGGGTTTCTAGTAGCGAGCATGGCTATTCCGTTACACAGGCACTTGCCTTAGAGATGTTAGAAGCAGAGGGAAGGTTGATGGCTTCTCATTTGGCTGTATCCCTCTCTCTTTCGACGGGAGGGATTACCGGAATCACTGATAAATTAGTCAGAGATCAGCTTATTCAAAGAACACGTAATAAAGGGGATCGAAGGATTGTTTACCTTGAAATCACTGAGCAAGGTAGAGAGTTACTTAAAGTCTTGAGAAACCAAAGAATCGAGTTAATGGAGAAATTTCTTGAGCCCTTATCTAAGATGAAGATGCAGGAATTGCTGAAGTTCAATAAAAAACTGTACAAACACACCTGCGTTTCCGATTAATGACAAAACGGTATAGAGGAGGAATAAGATGGATTGGGATGCTAGTTATGATGTTTTGGTAGTCGGGTCAGGAGCAGCGGGATTGACAGCGGGTCTAACGGCACAATTGAAAGGAATGTCCTCTTTAGTGCTGGAAAAGACCGAGTTATATGGTGGCTCGACTGCATTGTCGGGTGGGGCCGTTTGGATTCCGATGAATCAGTATTTGGAAGAAGCGAATGTGGGCGATTCAACAGAAGAAGCTCGTGCCTATTTGGATGCGACAGTTGGCGATCGTGTTCCTTCAGAGCTGAAAGAAGCCTATTTAAATCGAGGTCCAGAGATGCTTCGTTATTTACATGAACGTACCAAACATATACGGTTTGAATATACGCCTGGCTATTCAGACTACTACCCTGAGAAACCGGGGGGCTTTTCTAAAGGCAGGTCAGTGGAACCGGTACTTTTTGATTTACGTCAATTAGGGGAAGAACGTAAAAAAATGAGACGAGCAAATTTACCGACATATGGAATGGTGATGAACTCTTATGAATTTCATAAATTAAATATGATCAAGCGGGTTTTTGCAGGTAAGAAGATGGCATTAAGAGTCGGCATGCGCTTGATGAGAAGCGTATTAACTGGATACCGTCCTTCGGCATTAGGGGAAGCTCTCGTTGGAAGTTTACGACTCTCTTTAGGAGAAGCAGGCGGGGAGTTATGGTTATCGACTGCCTTTTGCGATTTTGTGCTCGAAGATGGGAAAGTAAACGGGTTAGTGGTCGAGCGTGAAGGAAAGAAGATGAATATACAAGCCCGTCGTGGTGTAGTGCTTGGTGCTGGTGGGTTTTCGCATAACCAAGTGCTTAGGGAGAAGTACCTGCCTGCTCCGACTTCAACAGAATGGACTTCCGCTGCCGAAGGGCAAACTGGCGATATTATTGAAGCAAGCCTTCGTGCCGGTGCAAAGCTGGATTTGATGGATAAAGTATGGGGAGCACCTTCAGCTATCCCGCCTGGAGAAAAGCCATTCTTCTTAGTTGCAGAACGTGGGATTCCCAATATGATTGTGGTAAATAGCGGAGCGGAACGGTATCTCAATGAAGTTGCACCCTATCATGAGTTCGTTGACCGGATGTATGAAAACGATAAAACGGGTGCCCATACGATTCCTTCATGGTTGATACTCGACAAGACTTCCAAAAGCCGTTATATGTTTATGGGACTCTTACCTGGACAAAGCTTTCCGAAACGGTGGGTGGAGAGTGGTTACATAAAGGTCGGGAATTCCCTTGTTGAAATTGCTGAAAAAACAGGATTGCCGGTCGACAATTTAACAGCGACCCTAGATAGGTTCAATCGGTTTGCGCGGGAAGGAAAAGATGAAGACTTCCATCGTGGTGATAGTGCCTATGATCACTATTACGGAGATCCCACTTTACCTAATCCTAATCTTGCTCCCATTGAAAAGGCTCCTTTTTATGCAATCCCGATTTATCCGGGTGATATCGGAACGAAGGGAGGATTGACGATTGATCAGCATGCAAGGGTGTTACATGAAAATGGTAGCCCCATTATAGGGTTATATGCAGCTGGAAACTGTTCAGCCGCTGTAATGGGAGAATCCTACCCGGGTCCAGGTGCAACAATAGGCCCCGCTATGACATTTAGTTACATCGCTACGGATCATATGGCTACTGATCGTGGTGAGTGAGAATCAATAAAATAAAAACAACCGGGTGAGCAAAACCTTGTTAGGCTGCTTACTCACCCGGTTGATAGGGGTCAATAGATTTTGTCACCATTGAAGATTGAATTCTTCACAATCACATAGTCAACGGTACGAATCGCTTCGAGCTTGTTACCACCAGCATAAGAAATAGAAGATTGAAGATCTTGTTCCATTTCTTTCAATGTATCTTGTAAAGCACCTTTGTGCTCGACAAACATTTTCTTGCCTTCAACATTTTTCTTTTCACCTTTTTGGAACTCTGAAGCCGACCCAAAATACTCTTTAAAGGCCTTTCCATCTTTTTCGACAGTTTCCCCTGGAGATTCATCATGACCTGCAAATAAAGAACCAATCATCACCATGGTCGCACCGAATCTAACGGACTTCGCGATATCACCATGTGTACGAATTCCACCGTCAGCAATAATGGGTTTGCTTGCAGCTTTTGCACATAGGCGTAATGCGGCCAATTGCCAACCGCCCGTACCGAATCCGGTTTTGATTTTCGTAATGCATACCTTACCTGGTCCGATTCCGACCTTGGTAGCATCAGCACCGGCATGTTCTAATTCTCTTACTGCTTCAGGCGTCCCAACATTTCCTGCAATGACGAAACTCTCCGGTAAATATTGCTTAATATGCTGAATCATCTTGATTACTGCATTGGAATGACCATGGGCAATATCTATTGTAATGTAATCGGGAACAAGCTGTTCTTCTGCAAGTTCTTGGATGAATCCATATTCTTCTTCTTTGACGCCTACACTAATGGAAGAGATCAATTCACGAGCATGCATATCTCTAATAAAGGATTTTCGCTTTTCTGGTTCAAATCGATGCATGATATAGAAATAACCATTTTCCGCTAAGTAAGTAGCAATCTTTTCGTCTATTATCGTTTGCATATTGGCAGGTACCACAGGTAACTTAAATGCATGTTTACCCAATCTTACCGTTGTATCACATTCCGAGCGGCTATCAACTATACATTTTGCGGGAATTAATTGAATATCTTCGTAATCAAATACATTTTCCAACATTAACACCTCTATATACGAATATTATATTATTTTATTATAAAAATTGTTCGCCCATTGGTAATTTACATCATTTTCATTAGTAAGTCAAAGATTTTATTTTGTAAATATTCATTCAAATTCAACAATCATGCTGTACCATAGGAAAAACGGACATGATTCTGCCATGGATCATGTCCGTTTTTCTGTATCAATGGAATGCCGCCAATGCCGTGAATAAAGCAAAATAGTTCATTCAAGCCTGATGCCTCTTTAAAAAACGTAATAGGGAAATCGTTCAACAGGTGATGATGTGATAGATAAGACATGCCAAAAGCTCCAGGTCTCTTTTGGACCTGGAGCTTTTGGTTAGGTTTAAAGGGAATCCTTAATCACCTTTTTGTAATGGAAAACGGAAAGGATACCAAAAATTGAGTACAATATGGTGTAGAGGACCATGACGATGATCATAGGTGTCCAAATTTCCGTACCGAAGAAGAACCAGCCGGATTTAACGGCAAAGTAGCTGTGGAATAACCCGACGAATAACGGAATTCCAAAGTTGAAGACCTGTTTGGCCTGAATTCCTTTTAACAAATCACTTTGTGTAAAACCAAGTTTTCGCAATATGGTATAGTTCGCCTTTTCATTTTCGCTCTCATCCATTTGTTTAAAATAGAGGATACATCCTGATGTGATTAAGAACGTTAATCCTAAAAAGCCGACGATGAACATCGTAAGACCCATATTCATTTTTATACTTTGCAGTTCTTGGAATTGTGAAGCACTATACTCTTTATTTTTGAAAGCGATTGTATCGAAAACATCATTTGCTTTTTCAATATCATCTTTATTCTTTAGATCAATTCCATAATAAACGGAATTTTTCATTTGCCTTTCAGGGTCTACGTCCTTTTTCAAACGGTCAAAGACTGTTTGATCGACAATGGCGACTGGCAATCCGCCATTCGTTAAATAGGAGGGGAGGATGGAATCGTCTTTTGGTCCTAAATAGTTTTGGGGAATGCTAACATTTCTCCCCTTCAATTCAATTTTCCCGGAATCACTGAGTGATGTGAAACTCTGTAGTGCCGCACTATACCCGCTAAAGATGGTCTCTTTCGGTGTGACGTCGATGCTCTTCACCGACCGGTCACTCACAATCGCTAGGCTCATGATATTCGGGTCGAAATTCGCTTCTTCTAGGGCACTCTCCAGTATATCTTCTATATTGACTTCTGCCCAAATGACCTCTATCTTATTTTCGTCAAATCCGATTGATTTAGTTGCCAAAGCTTCTTTTAGTTTGTTTGAATCCTCTCCATTGGCCAGGGCAAAGTCAGAAGGTATATAGGATTTGGCCATCTTCTCCGATGAGTAATAAGAGATATAGGTTAAGGATAATAATCCGATTGCAAGAGCGGAAACGGTCGTGATGATGGTCAGTAAAACGGAATTGGATTTCATCCGGAACATGATGGATGAAATCGATAACACTTCATTGATGTTCAGGTATCCATTTTTCTTCTTGCGGATCATATTAAAGATAAAAGAGACAGATCCCTTATAAAATAGGTAGGTTCCGATGATGACGGATCCCAAAATGAATAGCATGGCTATTAATAGCGAGTTCGTTTGGGTGAAAGATCCATCGAATAACTTCGTTGACACATAATAGCCGGCAATGATAAGGATGATTCCAGCCATACCAAGGATCATTTCAAGAATCGAGACCTTCTTCACCTTGCCTTCTGTGCTTGAAGTTACCCTAAATAGCGCTAATATGGTCTGTCTCTTAATGAATACATAGTTCATCAACATGATGAATAGATAGATGATACTAAACACGATCAGAGTCTGTATGAATGGTTGGATGGTAAAGTGAAGCGCAGCGATTGCCTGGACGCCCGTCACTTTGTACAATATCATGATAATCAATTTTGAAGCCGCAAAGCCTACAAATATCCCAAGGAATACAGAACAGAAATACAGGATGAAGTTTTCAACGCTCAGGATTCGGAAGATCCTGTTTTTGGTCATGCCTATCAATTGAAACAAGCCGATTTCCTTACTGCGCCGTTTGATGAAGATGCTATTGGCATATAAAAGAAAGATGGAAACGATAGCAATCAATAAGATGGAGGCTGCTCGAATGGCAGCTCCCCCCTTAATCGTGCCACTTGCTTCGTCCATCGATGGATCATATTGCAGGGTGACAAAAGCAAAATAAAGGGAGGCACTGAAGATTAAAGCAAAAACGTACAGATAATAATTCTTTAGGTTCTTTTTCAGACTGCGAAAGATGAGTTGATTAATGCTCATTTTGCACCCCACCTAGTACAGCTTGGGTTTTCATGATGTCTTTGAAGAAGGTTTGTCTCGTTTCTTCTCCTTTATTCAACTGGGAATAAATCTGTCCATCTTTAATGAAGATGACGCGACTACAGTAACTGGCTGCCACAGAGTCATGCGTAACCATGATGATGGTGGCTTTACGTTTTTTATTTAAATCACTCATCTTGTTCAATAAGTCGGAAGCGGCCTTTGAATCAAGGGCGCCTGTCGGCTCATCGGCGAAAATGATGCTTGGTTCATGGATGAAGGCCCGTGCAGCAGAGGTGCGTTGCTTTTGACCGCCGGAAATCTCATTGGGATATTTGTCCTTGATCTCATATATGCCAAGTTCATTTGCGAGTGTTTCGAATTTTTGCTCGGCTTCTTTTCTCGGTGTTTTCGTAATGGATAAAGGTAAAAGGATATTTTCCTTGACCGTCAGTGTGT
Source organism: Peribacillus sp. NPDC097675 (assembly GCF_050277655.1). Taxonomy (NCBI): domain Bacteria; kingdom Bacillati; phylum Bacillota; class Bacilli; order Caryophanales; family Bacillaceae; genus Peribacillus; species Peribacillus sp. NPDC097675. Next base: position 11,424 of record NZ_JBNNSK010000016.1, read on the forward strand.
CCAATAAGTTATAGTCCTGGAAGATGAAGCCTAGATGATTCTTGCGAAATGCAGCCAACTTCTTTTCCTTCATACTGGAAATTTCTTTTCCTTCGATAATAATGGTTCCTGTGCTAATCTTATCAATCGAGGAGAGGACATTCAGCAGCGTGGTTTTTCCTGAACCGGATGCTCCCATGATACTCACGAATTCTCCTTCGTGTATGTTGATATCCAACCCTTTCAAGACTTCTTGTTTATTAAATTTATTGCCGTAGCTTTTATGGATTTTCTTCGCTTCTAGTATATTCATTCCAATACACTCCCTTAATTTCGATATCTTCATTATAAAAGTCTTGGCCTCTCATTTCCTTCGATTGGCCGAACAAAGAACAAAAGCATGTGACATCTTTGTCACATGCTAAGGAATTTTACGAATTGATTTCGTTTCGGAAAGGTCAAGGTGAAGGTGGTTCCTTCACCGAGAGTGGATTGTACGCTTATATCAATTAATAAAGAATCGGCGACTTTTTTGGTTAAATATAATCCCATCCCCGTCGCCCCGTGGTCTTGATGATTGATCGTTGATGTGAAGCCCTTATCAAAAATGCGGGGAAGGTCCCTTGGGTCGATCCCGCGGCCAGCATCCTTCACTTCGAGGATTGTTTGTCCATTGGATTCATGGCTCTGTATCAAAATATCGGATTCTTCACTATATTTGATGCTGTTGGTCAAAAGTTGCCGGATGATAAATGAGATCCATTTACTATCGCTCAAGCACTCGGCCTTTTCCAATTGGATATCGAATCCAATTCCTTTTTGTATGCACCATGACTGTAAGGTCTTAATCTCATCGAAAATGATCGATTCCAAATCCGTGTGACCGATATATAAATCATTTTCCATGAAGGGCAGGCGCCGTTGATGTAATTGCTGATCAAGCAAAAGGTGGATACGGAGCCATTCATACGTCATATGAGATTTGAGTTCTTCATCTTGTATGCGATCCATCATTAAATGTAGAGCCGTCAAAGGCGTTTTCACTTCATGAATCCAAGCTAATAATTCGTCTTTTTCTTGCTCCAATGTCATTTGTCCTTGTGAAGCCGTCTGTTGCAAGTAGTCAATTTGATTGCTGATACTTCTTTCAATGATTTGTTCAAAAGGGCTTTCCGGTTCCGCTATATTGGACAAATCCAAATTATCTTCCCGTTCCACTAAGCTTCGATAGAATTTGGTTTCCTTTTTGTAGCGGACGGTCAAAAAAATGAAGAACATGATGAATGATAAAAAGACCATATAGAGAACAGGGGTTAAGGGGATTGCCGAATCAACATAGGCGACAAAAATGATAAATAAATGAAAGAAAGTGTAGAAAGCAATCCAGCTAAGCCGTTCGATTATAAAATTCTTAATCATCCGATATCCTCTTCGACCGCTATATAGCCTTGTCCGACTTTCGTTTCGATGAACTGCCCCAAACCAAGTTCATCGAGTCTTTTTCTCAATCGGTTTACATTGACGGTCAGTGTATTATCGCTGATAAAACGCTTATCATTCCATAAACTATTGATTAAATCATCGCGGCTTACAATCTTATTCTTCTGCTCAATCAGTCTTTTTAAAATGAACACTTCATTCTTTGTCAGCTCGATTGTGCCTGTTTCATTCGTGACTGTATTCTTTTCATAATCCAAGGTGGCGCCGCACCAGGTTTTGAGCTCGATTTTTTCTGTATTGTAATTATAGACACGGCGAAGCGTCGCTTGTATCTTGGCGATCAGTACATCAAAATGAAAGGGTTTTTGGATGAAATCATCTGCGCCAAACTGCATGGACATCACGATGTCGGTAGGATGGTCACGTGATGATAAAAAGAGAATGGGTACATTCGAGTGGTTCCGAATCATCCTGCACCAATGAAACCCGTCGAATTTAGGCAACTGGATATCGATGATGACCAAGTCGGGCTTAATGGCTGTGAACTCCTGCATCACCTTACTAAAATCCTCAATGCCATGCACATCATAGGACCATTGTGCCAATCTATTTTTAATCTCGTTGTATAACGTCGTATCATCTTCAATTAACAAGAGTTTGAACAAGTAAGGTCACCACGCTTTTTATCATTTTAATGAAAGTATATAGTAAATTCTTTTTAGGTTCTAGAGGAGGAAGCGATTTTGGATGGCATCAAAGGCGCTATCATTTTCTTGAGAAACAATACGTTTGAATTTCATCGTAGTCTCTACGTGTAGTCCTTTTTGATTTGTGGTGCCATCTTAGTATTGACTTACCATCTTTTTTTTGGAATAATGTTAATAATTAAATATTGGTATCTTTAATTCAGTCCCGTGAGGCTGACAAGGACAACGGATTTTTATGATGTAGGAGATGTCCATGCATTTTTTTGCCTGGCTACCATTCGTCATAATGCAGAAGAGGTTTATTGTCGGTTGATGACTATAGACCTCTTTTTTCTTTGTGGGTATCAGTTTAAAATGGAGGAGACGTTATGGAAAAAGTAGATGCAGAGTTTTCATGGCAAGCTGTACCGCAAGGAAGTCGCAATAATTTTTGGAAAGTTCTGTCCATTATGCTGGGGTTCACTTTCTTCTCGGCAAGCATGTGGTCGGGAGGGGAATTGGGAACAGGATTAACATTGGTTCAATTCCTTCTTATCGTATTAGCGGGGAATTGTGTACTCGGCATCTATACGGGGGCGTTGGCCCATATTGCCGCCAAGACCGGTCTTTCTACACATCTGCTTGCAAAGTATGCCTTTGGTGATAAAGGCTCTTATGTGCCTTCTTTATTGCTGGGGCTAACGCAAGTAGGCTGGTTTGGAGTAGGGGTGGCGATGTTCGCGGTTCCTGTCGAAAAGGCAACAGGGATTAATGTCTATCTATTAATTTTAAGTTTTGGCTTGATGATGACGATATCAGCTATCTATGGTATTAAAGCGCTCGTGCTGTTAGGATTCGTTGCTGTCCCGGCCATTGCCATTCTGGGTAGCTACTCGGTATTTGAGGCAACCGAAACAATTGGTGGGGTTCAGGGGTTGCTAAACTATCAACCTTCTGAAATGATGGGAGTGGGTGCTGCCTTAACCATCTGCATTGGTTCATTCATCAGCGGGGGTACCTTGACGCCCGACTTTGCCCGCTTTGCCAAGACGACTCGGTCAGCTGTTGTCGCAACTGTGATAGCCTTTTTTCTAGGCAATTCATTGATGTTCATATTCGGGGCGATTGGGGCAATGACGTACGGCGTTTCGGATATTTCGGAAATCATGTTCTTGCAAGAGCTGATTTTGCCGGCGATTATCGTATTAGGACTGAATATTTGGACAACGAATGATAATGCCCTATACGCTTCGGGATTGGGGTTTGCCAATGTTACGAAAATTTCCAAGAAGAAGCTTGTCGTTGTTAATGGAATTATTGGCACATTGTTAGCGATGTGGCTTTATAATAACTTCGTCAGTTTTTTGAATGTACTAGGAGCAGCAGTCCCGTCGATCGGGGCCATTATTTTAGCAGACTACTTTATCGTGAAACGCAGGAAATATGAAAAGTTGGAAGAGATGTTTTTTGAAAAGGTCAATTGGTTATCGATGATAGCTTGGGCAGGAGGTGTCACTTTGGCCCAGTTAGCACCTGGCATCGTGCCAATTAATGCCCTGATCGGGACCGTCGTCCTCTATGTTGCCTTGATGAAACTTGTACCTACTAATAAAAATCACGATAATCTAAGAAGAGGTGTACAATCTGATGCTTATTAAACATGCTAAATTAAGAGGAAAAGAAGGTCTTTGGAATATTGTTGTCAGAGAAGGAATGATAGACTCAGTTGAGCAGGTACTTAATGAGTATGATGATAACGAGTTGAATCAGCCAATTTATGATGTGGAGGGGTCACTTGTTTTACCCCCCTTTATTGAACCGCATATCCACCTTGACACGACGTTGACGGCAGGAGAGCCAGAGTGGAACCAAAGTGGGACTTTATTTGAAGGAATCCAGCGTTGGTCCCAGAGAAAAGAGTCCTTGACGAATGAAGATGTAAAAACCAGGGCAAAAACGGCTTTGAAATGGCAAATCGCTCAAGGAATCCAGCATGTTCGGACACATATCGATGTGACCGATCCGGATCTTACGGCTCTAAAAGCCATGCTCGAAGTAAAAGAAGAAATGTCAGACTTCGTTGATTTACAGTTAGTGGCTTTTCCACAGGAAGGAATCTTGTCGTATCCAAATGGAACGGGATTACTGGAAGAAGCGCTAAAAATGGGTGCCGATGTTGTAGGGGGCATTCCGCACTTTGAATTCACTCGCGAATATGGAGTGGAATCGATGAAGATTGCGTTTGATTTAGCGGAAAAATACGACCGTCTCGTGGATATACATTGTGATGAAATCGATGATGAGCAATCACGTTTTGTCGAAGTCGTCGCAAACGAAGCTTACGAGCGGGGACTAGGTACACGAACGACCGCCAGCCATACGACGGCAATGGGTTCATATAATGATGCTTATACATATAAGTTGTTTCGCTTATTGAAGCTTTCATCCATAAACTTCGTATCCAATCCATTGGTGAATATTCACCTTCAAGGAAGGTTCGATACGTATCCAAAACGAAGAGGCTTAACCCGTGTCAAAGAATTACAGGAAGCAGGACTGAACGTATGCTTTGGTCACGATGACATATTCGACCCATGGTATCCACTAGGAACAGGGAACATGTTGCAAGTGCTGCATATGGGCATTCATGCTTCTCAACTAATGGGATACGAGCAAATTGTCAATTCCATCGATTTAATTACCGCCAATAGTGCAAAAACCTTACAGATTGAAGACCACTATGGAATTGAGGCGGGAAAACCTGCCAACTTTATCGTTTTGTCGGCAGAAAATGAATACGAAGCAGTCCGTAAACAGGCCACGGTACGCTATTCCTTCAGAAATGGGAAATTGATTGCCGAAACAAAGCCAAGGGAAACGACCATTAATTTGGGACAAGGTATAGAGAACATTACTTTTAATAAATGATGGAAAAGCTAGGCACTCAGTGTGTCTAGTTTTTTTGTGCCTGTCGGAGGAATTCTGTCGTTATTGTGGAAGTGCATAGTTATAGTTATGGGGGGACTCCGAAGTTCCATACGGACTTAAAGATGAATCTTGGAACAGATGACTTAAATCATGTTGACTGGTAGGATTCGATGACTCCTTTAAGGACTGAATTCGAGAAAACGATATTGGATGAAAAATAAATGGCTGTCGCAGATGTGAACTTCACATCTGCGACAGCCATAATTATAAGTCGGGATCCATCCAAATATTTGCAGGAAATGAAGGTAGGGTTCCTATTCTTTTTTGCAGGTAGGGAGTTTGTCACTATTTCAATGAATCATAAATTTGATGGTAAGCAAACGCTTCTTCAACCATCCCTTTATTTTGATACATTTTGGATAATTGTGATACAGGAGTAGGGTCGTCAGGATACAGTTCCATTTCCCATGAGAAGCATTCTATGGCTTCATCATATCGCTTAAACTCTGCATAATATTGACCTAATTCCATCATTTGATCGGGATCATCCAGCAAGACGAGCATTCTATTTATCTTTTTAAATACTGGTGAATGTGGTGCTGACGTTTGGATAGGGAGCAGCTTTTCATGTACCTCTTTAAGATCATAGGTTTCTAGTAATTTACCAATAAGCTGTAATAGTCTTTGTTCCGATTGATCTTCGCCCTCTGAGAGAACGAGCTGAGAAATCACTAACAAAAACGTATCTAGATGATCGGCGATGAATGTGGTATCTAAATGTTCCCATAATGTATGTAAAATTTCCTCATAGGTTTCTGGAAGGGCGTTAAGGAAATTTAATAAGTAGAGAGCCGCCGTTTCATATCGCTCTTCTAAAAGCATGTTATCGATCATCGTCTTAGTTTGTGGTAACACTTGAAACGGATTGATATTTAGGTAATCAAGCGTGACTATCCATTTCTCCATGGTTATGAATTGTAAGGCCATATTAGTGTACGTTTCAACAGAAGTCACATTTGACCCCTTTTGAATTTTCTCCATCCAGAGTAGGACGATGTCCGAGAAAGCATTCTGTTTTTTCAATAGATCTACTAACATTCTTCCTTCATCAGCTTGGAACCTGTTTTTGAAGCAATACGATTCAACATAAAGCGGATCTTTTTGTTGAATGGCAGAAAGTGCCGAGGATTTGTAAAACTCCATGTAGGAGTAAAATTCCAGTGAATTTTTAATCTCTCTCGCTGAATTCAAATCGGGATCAAAGCTGTGTAAGATTTGAATGACTTGAAAGGCCTGCATATAGTTACCATTTCTTCTGAAGTGGTAAAAGATTTTGTAAATGACATTCGTCAGTTGTTTTTTTGTGAAAAATGAGTCGAGAGTCGTAGCGATGTAAGCTACTTCCTGAAGAGAGTATTGGTTTTGAAGTTGGGAGAATAGCTTGTTTTTGTTTGGAATAGTGGCGGTTTCGCTGGGGATGATCGCGGAGAGGAATGGATGATCTGAATCTAAGACAATACCCATTTTACGTATTTTATCGATGAATGAATTCTTTTCTACTTTTTCTACTTTTTCACCATATACAAGGGTATTTTTATAGTAAATGAGATAATAATTTTCGTTTAATGATGATTCCACTTCAACCATCTTACATCGCGAGAATACGATGGTTTGCAGTACTTTTCCTTTTGAGAGTTTCTTTTTTTCTTTGATGGATATTTCCACTGGCATGGTAAGTTCATGAGTCATTGGTAACACAGCCCCTTTTTGATCGTATGTAAATTATTGTGGTTCTTATTCACTCATTATAACATAGCATCTAGTGAATTTTCTTTTAGAGAACCCACCAAAATAACATATGACGCCCTGAGACATATCACTGCAGCTAGAAACCCCTTTTTCGCGGGGCAACATAATGGAAAGTTTACTAGTGGGCCCTCATCCGGAAAATAATCATGTGATAAAATGAGAAAATTTGGTAAAATACATGTATTGGGAATAACATAGTTTTATAGAATAGGTGATGACGATAGCTAACATTAGATCATATTTTAAAAAGTTGAATACATTGAGAAACCAGATTGTGACTGTATTTCTGACAGTCATGATGATTGTACTATGTATTGTTTCTTTACTGGTTTATAAGCAAGTCGGAACTTTAATGAGAGATGCTACGGAAAAGTTGATTAAGCAAACGGCCATTGAAGCAAACGGAAGGATGGAGACGGTTTATCAACAGATTGATATGCTCTCGAATCAAGTAGTCACCAATGGAACCGTTCAAAAGTTCGTCGAAAATGATGAAGGTATGGAATCGTCCGAGAAAACAGAACTGATTAAGGTGATTAATAATTTCCTCGCTTATTCGAACGGGATTTCCTCGTTTGAACTATATTCGACTGATGGAAAAAGAATGTACCCTTTTAGTGAAAAAAGCATATCTAGCATGATTGATCAGAAGTGGGTCACTTTAGCCGACTCAAAAAAGGGAAGGTTGGTTTGGATTGGAAAAGACCCGAATAACAAAAATTATTCCTATGCCATTAGAAGAGTTAGCTTAATGGACCATATGTATTCAAATGGAGGCTACTTATTGGTAAGGATTTCGAATAGTTACTTTCAAATGGAAGAAAGGATCAGTGATCAAGGAGATTATATGATGCTACTTGATTTAGATAAAAGTCCGATTTCAGATAACTACGGAATAGATATTCGGAATATTCTGTCTCATGGGGACGAAGTGGTTATGATTGATGGAACGGAGTATATGGTGGTAAAACATGTATCGGAAAAATTAGGATGGACCATCGTAATTTTAAAACCTACAAGTTTCCTCCAAGAGCGAATCACGGCCGTTCGGAATGTTACTTTGGTTGCGGGGAGCATCGGTTTCATCATTTTCCTTGTATCATCTGTCTTTTTAGCGACGATGATCACCAATCCGATTAAAAGACTGACTAGAACAATGAAAAAAGCCAAGATGGATCAATTGAGAACGAATTATGAAAGCTCAGGTTCCTTGGAAATCATCGAGTTGAATAATACATATAACCAAATGGTGGATAATACGAATCATTTGATTCAGGAAGTATATGAAAAGGAGTTGCTACGTAGTCAAACCGAGTTGAAGGCGTTACAAGCTCAAATAGATCCCCACTTTCTTTATAATACGCTAAATGCCCTTTATTGGTCTTTGGAAGAAGAGGATCAAGATGATTTGGCTGATATAGTCATAGCGATGTCGGAGCTTTTTCGTTATACGATAGGAGATATGAAGGGTAATGAATGGGTGACCATTTCCGATGAACTTGATCATATCGAGCGTTATTTACAAGTTATGAAAATGAGGCTTGGAGATCGACTTTTATGGCAAATAGAGGTTCCGCCAGAATGCCTACAAGTGAGGGTTCCGAAGCTGATCGTGCAGCCATTGGTTGAAAATGCCATTCTGCATGGAATCGAGAAAAGCAGGAGACAAGGGACCGTATCTATTAAGGTGCGGAAAATGGAAGAAGCATCAAGCTTGGAAGTAACGGTGGAGGATAACGGTTTTGGAATGGACGAGGATACTCTTCATTCTCTTAATCTAGCTCTTGAAAGTGAAGGGATATCTTCCTTTAAGGAAATGGGTGTCGCCCTTATTAATGTCAATAAAAGGCTCCGTTTATATTATGACGGGCATTTGCTAAAGGGTCTTAAGTTAGATAGTGAGTGGAGCAGGGGGACCAAGGTAACATTCAATATTCCAATAAAAGGAGGTAACTGAATGTGGAGACAAAAACGATTTTAATAGTGGATGATGAGGAGAAAACGAGACAAGGATTGAAAAAAACACTGGAAAAGTGGTCGAAAGGGCAATACGAGATTCTTAGTGCATCTGATGGGACCGAAGCTCACGAAGTAATGAACCTATCTAAAGTACACTTGTTGATTACGGATATCTGTATGCCTGAGATGACCGGTTTGCAGCTTTTACAAAGCTTGAAGAACAAGGGATATAGGTTTGTGGGCATCATCATTTCAGGCCATCCAGATTTTCAGTATGCCCAGGAAGCGATTCGTCTCAGTGTGGTGAATTATCTTCTAAAACCGGTAAGTAAGCAAAAACTGATCGAGGCTGTGGAACAAGCCTTAGAAACGGAAGCGAGTATGGAGCGTGCGGAATATATGGAAAAGGTAGCCGATCATCAACTGCTTAGGATAGATAGGAGTATAGGGCATTCGAACTCAGCCATCAACGAGGCCATTTCCTTCATTAGTCAGAACGTAAGCAATCCTCTAACCTTGAAGCAGGTAGCGGATGCTGTCCATTTAAATGCAAGCTACTTCAGTGTGCTTTTTAAAGAACATACCCGTTTAACATTTAGTGAGTACGTTACCCGAAAGAGGCTTCAACTTTCAAAGAAACTATTATTGACCACGGACGCTCAAATAGAAGAAATCGCTCAAAAGGCCGGGTATCAAACAGCTAAATACTTCATTAAAATTTTCAAGGAGTATGAGGGTGTAACGCCGAGTAAATACAGGAAAATGCCAGAACTGGATGGAATGAATAACCAATAATAATGGGATTTTCCCCAACCACTGTTACCTTACCGTGACCATGGCAGGATGCTAAACTTTAGTTGTTAGGAAAACAAAGATATTAGGGGGTTTAAGATGGTTAAGAAAACGCATACTTTAATGCTTGTGCTCGTTCTTCTCCTTATAGGGGCTTTAGCTGGTTGCAGCGGATCTGATAAGGCAGGAAATGAAAGCGATTCCAAAGACAAAACGATTACATTCATGCACTTGTGGCCAGCTGGTAGCTCCAAACAACAAAATTTGATTGTGACGGATATCATCAAGCAGTACGAAGCGGAAAATAAGGATGTAAAGATTAAAGTGGAAGTGCTTGAAAATGAACAATACAAGAACAAAATGAAAGTATTATCCTCTTCCAATGAACTCCCTGATGTTGGGTTTACTTGGGCTGCAGGATATATGACTCCTTTTGTAAAAGGAGGGCTTTTTGCAGAATTGGATGATGTGTTGGACGATGGTTTAAAAGATTCTTTTGTTAGCGGTACTACTGAAGCGTACGCGTTAGAAGGCAAAACATATGGTCTACCTTTAGAATTGAACATTGCTCCGATTTATTATAATAAGGAAATTTTTAAAAAGTACAATCTGGAAGTGCCCCAAACGTATGAAGAATTCCAAAAAATTGTTAAAACACTTGCTGCTAAAGGTGTCGCACCAATCGCTCTTGGTAACAAGGATCGCTGGACAGGATCCTTATGGTATATGTACTTAGCTGACAGAATCGGTGGTACCGAAGTATTGAATAAGGCAATCGATCGCACAGGTTCTTTCGAAGATCCTGCCCTGATCACTGCTGCCGAAGAGATTCAGAGCCTTGTAAAAGCAAATGCATTCAATAAAGGTTTCAATGGCATGTCTAATGATGAAGGAAAAGCTGAATTTTATAATGGGAATGCAGCCATGTATCTAATGGGGACATGGGAGCTTCCAAACTTCACGACAAATGAAGAAATACCACAAGAATTCCGTGACAATATAGGGTTCTTTAAATTCCCTGTTTATGAAGGTGGAAAGGGAGAACTCGATAGCTGGGTAGGTGGACCTGGCGTTGGCATGTTCGTTTCGGAAAACTCTGAAGTCAAGGAAGAATCAAAGAAATTTGTGAAATACTTTGTGGAAAAATGGGGAGAGCAAGCTGTTGAGAAAGCAGGAATCATTCCAGCAACAAAGGTTGATACAGCCTCAGTAGACTTGCCGCCGCTTTATATCGATGTATTGAATGAATTAAATAAAGCCAGCAACCTTACATTATTTGCTGATGTCCAAATGAGCGCCTCTGTTGCGGAAACACATTTGAACTTGATTCAATCCTTATATGGGAATGAAGTGAAACCGAAAGATTTTGCCAAGCAACACGAGGATGCCCTGAAGGCCGAAGAGGGAAATAATTAGAGAATCTATGGAAAGAGGACATATCGGTAGCTGGTAGTCCTCTTTCTTCATCGGGAAAGGAGTTGAACGAAATGAATAATGTCATGTCCAATAAGAAAGTAATCGCCTTGTACGTTGCTCCAGCACTCTTGCTCATTATTGCCCTCATCTATGTTCCGATTGTGCAGACGGGATATTTCGGTCTAATGAAATGGAACGGAATTGGCGAAAAAGAGTTTATTGGTTTAAAAAATTATGCAAACCTCCTAAATGATTCACTTTTTTGGAAAAGTGCCTTGCACTCCTTTTTGTTGGCTTTGTTTTCAGCGCTTAGCTTGATAGGCTATTTATTCATTTCCTTTATCCTTGCCAGTAAAGTGAAGGGGGCCGATTTGCTTAGGAAGATTTATTTGATTCCCATGCTTCTTGCGTCGGTTGCAATTGCCCAGCTATGGTTGAAGATCTATCATCCGACCAATGGGATATTAAACACCCTCCTCGTCTCTCTCGGAATCGACAACCCGCCTGCATGGCTTGCGGAGACGGATCTAGCCTTATATGCCATCATCATTCCAATCATTTGGCAGTACGCAGGTTTTTATATTCTCATTTATTATGCGGCACTCAAAAACATCCCGGAATCTCTCATCGAAGCTGCCAAAGTCGATGGAGCTACCTCATTGCAAGTCGCCTTGAAAATTAAGTTGCCACTGATCATGAATGTGATCAAAGTGACAATCGTTCTTGCTGTCGTGGGTTCACTTAAGTACTTTGATCTCATTTATGTAATGACAGGCGGTGGACCTAATGGAGCGAGCGAAGTCATGGCTTCTTATATGTATCAAAAAGCTTTTAAAAGCTTCGATTTTGGATATGCAAGTGCGGTTGGCTTTTTTCTCTTAGTGATCTGTCTTGTGGTGACATATATCATAAGAAGGCTGACGGCGGCGAACGATGATATCTACTAAAGCGAGGGGAGATTAGATGGAGTCTTTAAAATCAACGGTGCCACCCATTTTGGTAGTGGAAAAAGAAGTGAAGCCTGTTTCGAGAACGATTTTTGGTCGACTACTTAAAGGAATGATGTATCTTTTTTTAATCATTGTAGCCGTTTTTCAGATATTCCCGATCATTTGGCTTTTTCTTTTTTCATTGAAAGATAATCAGGAAGTCTTTAATATGTCGCCCTTTTCCATTCCAGAAACTCCGAAATGGGAAAATTATGTAAAGGTTTGGACGGAAGGGAACATCAGTTTATATTTCTTTAATAGCGTAGTCTATACAGCTGTTGCGGTTATTTTGACTGTCCTATTGGCGAGCATGGTGACTTTTGCGTTGACGAGGATGAAATGGAAAGGAAGTAAACTGGTATTAGGTTTGTTCATGGTAGGGTTAATGATCCCTGTCCATTCCACACTCATTCCTTTATTCAGTACCTTTACAAAAATAAACCTTATAGATAATCCTCTTTCGGTCATTTTGGCCTTTACAGCCTTTAATCTTCCCGTGACAATCATGATTTTGTTGGGGTTTTATGAAGCTTTGCCTCTTGAGGTGGAAGAAGCAGCTGTCATGGATGGAGCATCGATTCATCATATCTTTTTCAAGATCACCCTACCGATGACAATGCCTGTCATGGCAACGGCAGGAATTATCAACATGATTTATAACTGGAACGAATTCGTTTTCGTTAATACGTTTATAAGTTCTGATCGCTTTAAGACGATTACCGTCGGGATTCAAAATTTCATTGGACAATATACGACTGATTGGGGGGCGATTGGGGCAACACTCGTTATTAGTATTCTCCCAATTTTGATAGCGTTCCTCATTTTAAGTAATCGGATTGTCGAAGGCATCGCAGCGGGTTCGGTCAAAGGATAATGCAACAAGGGCCTGTCAGTTATATCGAGAGGGGTGTTTTCCATCGTTTTAGAGAGAACAATGGGGAAGCTGTATGTTTTATGTGAGTGGATCATGAGGCTTGCTTACGTCAATCTATTATGGTTCCTATTCACGGTGGCAGGATTGCTTGTGTTTGGTTTTTTTCCTGCGACTGTCGCCCTCTTTACCATTATACGAAAATGGATGATGAAAGAATGGGAGGTTCCCGTTTGGCGTACATTCCGGGATGTATATAGGAGTGAGTTCAAGAGGGCGAATGGTTTGGGAGCGATTCTTGTCTTGGTGGGGGCATGCATCACACTTGATGCCGCCTATCTAATCAAAATGGGTGGAACGCTTTCATTGGCAGTGGCAGTGCCATTGCTGATTGTGGCATGTTTATACCTGATAACTCTTCTATATTTTTTTCCCGTGTATGTCCATTACGAACTGAAATGGATGGATTATCTGAAGCAAGCTTTCCTATTGGGCGTTTTTCATATTCACATGAGCTTATTGATGATAGGAAGTATGGCGGCTATATTATTCGTCTTGTTGTACCAACCAAGTCTGATTCCGTTTTTCAGTGTCGTATCATTTGCATGGGTCATGATGTTTGGGGGAATGTACAGCTTCCGCCAGATAGAAATCAAGAAAAATAAGATGAATGATGTAAAAGAATTAATCAGGTAAGTGGTCTGATTATTAAAAAATAGAATAGGGGTGTAAAGATGACTGTTATCACCAATCCAATATTAACAGGATTTAATCCTGACCCGTGCATTTGTCGAGTGGAAGAAGATTATTATATCGCCGTTTCCACATTCGAGTGGTTTCCGGGTGTAGGGATTTATCATTCGAAGGACTTGAAGAATTGGCGCCTGGTATCGCGTCCTTTAAACCGTATAAGTAAATTGAACATGATGGGCAATCCGGATTCTGGAGGAGTTTGGGCACCGGCCTTGTCTTATCATGACAACCAGTTTTGGCTCATTTATACGGATGTCAAGGTCGTGGATGGGCAGTGGAAGGATTGTCATAATTATCTCGTGACCTGTGATGCAATCGATGGGGAGTGGACGGAGCCAATCTATTTGAACAGCACAGGATTCGACCCATCTTTATTTCATGATGAAGATGGCAAAAAGTACTTGGTGAACATGGTGTGGGATCATCGCGTGGGGCAACATCATTTCCTAGGTATCGCTTTGCAGGAATATAGTGTCGAAGAGAAAAAGCTAGTTGGAAAAATGGAAATCATATTCAAAGGGACCGATATTAAACTTACGGAAGCTCCACATATTTACAAGGTAAATGGCTATTATTATTTATTAACCGCTGAAGGTGGTACAAGATATGATCATCAGGCAACGATTGCCCGTTCCAGACAACTGAGGGGACCTTATGAAGTGCATCCTGATAATCCATTAATCTCTTCATTCGGAGCGCCAAGAAACCCACTTCAAAAAGCCGGGCATGCATCTATCGTACATACGCATACGGATGAGTGGTTTCTTGTTCATTTAACAGGACGTCCCCTTCAGAAAGAAGGGCAAGCATTATTAGATCCGCGAGGTTTTTGTCCGCTTGGACGGGAAACGGCGATACAAAGGCTGGAGTGGAAAAATGATTGGCCTTACGTTCTGGGTGGAAATGAACCTTCACTAGAAATAGAAGGACCGCAAATGGAAGAGGTTCGATGGGGAAGGGATTTTCCGGAGAAAGATGATTTTGACACAGAATCTCTGAATCTTCATTTCCAGAATCTACGCATCCCATTGGGGGAGGATACTGTGTCATTAAGGGATAACCCTGGACATTTACGACTGTACGGAAAAGAATCCTTAACCTCTAAATTCACGCAAGCATTGGTTGCAAGACGTTGGCAGCACTTCACGTTTACTGCCGAGACCAAATTGGCTTTTAATCCCACCATGATTCAGCAATCTGCTGGGTTGGTGAACTATTACAATACTCAAAACTGGTCATCGTGCCAAATCACTTGGAATGAAGAGAAAGGCAGAATGATTGAACTCGTGGCTTGTGATAATTATAGTTTTTCGCAACCATTACAAGGAAAAGAAATCATCATACCGGATGAGGTTACGTATATTTTCCTCCGAGTCGAAGTGAAAATGAACGTTTACCAATACTCATACTCCCTGGATGGAGAAGAGTGGATAACGATCCCTGTGATGTTCGACTCTTATAAACTTTCGGACGACTATATACAAGGTGGAGGCTTTTTCACGGGAGCGTTCGTAGGTATGCAGTGTCAAGACACAACAGGCCAAAACCTACATGCCGATTTCGATTACTTTATTTATAAAAGCTAGGATGGGCGAATAGTTTGTAGAGCGAATGGTATACTTGATGGGTGAGCTCAGCTCCTGAAAGGAAGTTACTATCATATGAAATACTTCAAAACACAAATGAAACAGCTAATGAAAGATAATATGGAATTGCAAACGCAATTGAAAGTGTTGATGAAAGAACATCATTTAGAGAAAAATTTTGCGCTTAAGGCCTTATATCATTCAGAAGTCGCTGATGGCGGAAAGTACCAGAAGGCATATCAGGCTCTTGATGTGCCTAGGGATTGAACTAAAATTGCTAAAGAACCTAGCATATTCGAGCATCTCCCATAAGGAACAAACGGTTTATGTAATCGTTTGTTTTCTTATGGGAGATTTTTTATTGTCTATAGAATCAGGTGCGCAAGCAAGAATAAGGGGGTGGCCCATCGATAGATCGAGTGCTGTGAGAAAGGTTTACCCCTGTGAAAATACTGCATTATTATTCAGTCAATGATATAATGTGGAAGATTTTGCGATTTTTAGTTGACGGAGGGGTAGGGAAAGCATGAAGAAGATTTTATACACAGCACTAATGACGATGCTAGTCATTGTTTTGGGAGCATGCAGCGGTAATGAAACGAATACCATTTCCGTGGCGGATTTAACGGATAGGGAAAATGATATTCTTTCAATGATCACGAATGATGCTTTCGTATTCGATTTCGATGTAGATGATACATATCAAGAAGTAAATTTTTGGGTTGAAAAATATGAATCTGGGAAATTGGTTGGTGAAAAAATCAATGACACTACTGCTCCGGTTTATGGAAAGGGTTCATTGATTTTCACTAGAGTCCAAAATCCGGACGATGAGAACCAGTTTATGTTCACGACGGGAATAAAGACTGAGGATGACGAGGAAAGTGATCTTTTGAGTTCTAGAAGTTTAATGACGGAGAAGAAGGGGTTAGGAAATGCTTCGATTACTACGAGAAAAGTAGAAGAACCCCTACCGTTAAAAGGTGAAATGGTTTTAGCAAGTATTTGTTATACACTTGATGAAAATGGTGCCACTTCCCTGTCCAGTGATTTTTATGAAGACCCGAAAAGAAACATGGATGAGTTAAAAGAATTTGATGTTGCTTTTTTACTTAAGGGTGAATTTAAATAAGATTACTCTAGTGAAAGGTTGACATACAAGGGACCGTATGAGTATGGTTTCCTTCTGTTTGTCGATTCCCATTGTCTGGGAAATGCTATTATATTAGAATGAGCTTTAATGAATGGAGGAATGGAAAAGATGTCCGATTTGCCAAATTGCCCAACATGTAATTCCGAATATACATACGAAGATGGGAGCCTTTACGTTTGCCCGGAATGTGCCCATGAGTGGTCCAGAGAATTCGAAAAGGAAGATGAAAAGATCATTAAAGATGCCAATGGCAATATTTTGAACGATGGCGATTCTGTAACGGTCATCAAGGATCTTAAAGTAAAGGGAAGCTCATCCGTCTTGAAAATGGGAACAAAAGTGAAAAGTATCCGTTTGGTCGAAGGCGACCATGACATAGATTGTAAAATAGATGGTTTTGGGGCGATGAAGTTAAAATCCGAATTTGTAAAGAAAATATAAGTACATAACAAAGGTAGGGGAGTTTCAATTGATGTGAAAAGCCCATACTATTGAAGTATGTGAAACGTTAAAAGGTGGTTTCCTATATGCGTAAAATACCCATGATTATCGATACAGATCCAGGGATTGATGATGCCATGATGTTGACACTTGCGTTTGCAAGTGAAGTGTCGGACGTCCGTTTAGTTACAACCTGTTCAGGGAATATCTCTCAGGATAAAACGAATTACAATGCGCGGACCTTCCTGAGTTATATTGGCGCTGATGTGGAAATAGCAAGGGGATTAGATCAACCCATTTTCCGTGAACTGGAAGTGGCTGAGGATGTTCACGGGGAAAGTGGTTTCGCGAATGTTGCATTTCCGGAGCCGACATTGCCGGTTAGTGACCGTCCTGCCATAACGGCGATGCTCGAGACAATTTTGGCGAGTGAGGAAAAAATGACAATTGTGGCTACAGGACCGTTAACGAATGTGGCGGCTCTTTTGTTAGCGCATCCTGAAGTAAAGCCGAAAATCGAATGCATATCTTGGATGGGAGGTGCTGCAGTTGGTGGCAATATGTCACCGAACGCTGAATTTAACGCATATGTCGACCCACATGCTGCAGAAATCGTCCTCCGTTCAGGTGTGCGGATCGTAATGAGCGGATTAGATGTGACACATAAAGCGTATGTGACTCTAGAAGAAGCCCATCTCATTTTAGATATGGGTACAGACTTTTCGGATAAAGTGTACAAAATGCTAACATTCTATTTACATATTGCAGAACAAACGCCATTTTACGAATCTCATTTTGCTGAAGTGTTACGCTTTCACGATCTTTGTGCCGTGATGTATGTATTAAAGCCAGAACTATTCATAGGAGAAGATTATTACGTGCAAGTTGAGATGGAAGGTCGCTTGACAGCGGGTGCTACGGTTGTGGATTATACGAGGCGGAGCGGTCAAACACCAAATGTCCATGTATTGTATAGCGTCAATCGGGAAGGATTTGTTTCCGAATTTATGAATGCTGTTGAGTTTATAGGTGAAAGAATTAGGGTTAAATAACAAGCAAAACCGCTCCTACTTGGTGCGGTTTTTACATGAGATGAAGCTTCGCATCTTTTATTTGTTCAGTATGCCTTTGCTCATGTAAGGATAATAATTCAACCCATTGCTCTAAAGATAAATCGTTGAATAGGGGATGCTTTGCTTTTTTTCTAAGAAAAATGGTTCGATCCTCCTGCTCAAAGATTACATTCAGTAAAAGGTTTCTTGATTCGAACAGCTGATCCAACAATACAATTGGATTCAAATGTTCTTGAGAAGGTAACACGTTTTTAGGTGCTTTGAATTTTTTTGTGAGATCAGAAGTTAAATAGATGTTTTTTTGGATGATATGTTTATAGTCCCTATCTTGTAAACCGCTGATGATAGCTTCTGTAAAGACCTTCTCAGTAAGAAAGAGATGATGACAAACTTGGGCGATGTTCCAACTACCAGATGTTCTGTTATTTATTATTTGACTGTTCAATCCTGAAATTTCATCAATCAACTGGTTCCTTGTTTCAAACAATAGATCAATCTCTAACAAACCCATGAGAACCTCCCGTGTTCGAATGCTTGTAATTTGTAAGCGTTATCTTAATTGTACAACAGGGCAGGAAATAATTGTTGAGAGATTGTTTCTCTCTTCAGTTAAAAGGCTTGCTGTTTAGATTGAACCAGCAAGCCTTTCGTATGAAGCGGTTAAACCTAACAAGTTTTAACTGGGGATCGAGTATTTGAATGTCTGAGATCCAGAGTCTGTTTGTCGTTCTTTTCGGGGCCATTCTTCAGTAAACTCTACCTCATTATAATCAAAGAACTTTTTGAGAATGTCTGAACGATTGTCGGTGAAAAGCTGTTCAGCCACAGCGGCTACCAATTTGGGGATGCTGAACCGCAATCCTGAAAGCGCTGAGGCTGAAATGCCGCAACTGATCAAGGCGGAATAATTAAAGGCGAAAATTCCATGAAGCAATCTTTTTCCTTTTTCATCACGGCTTTGAAAAGCGAAGCCTGGACTGAGGTAAGGGTGTGCATCGATAATGGGATTAGCTGTTTCATCCGGAGCATCATAGCAATCGCTCCAACGGGCAATATGGCTTTCTACCAGCTTTAATTCGGGACGTAAGGAGGGATCGGTGACCAGACCTGTACTAACAATCAGATAGTCGAATGTGTATGTCCCCTTAGGTGTTGTCACAACAGCTTGATTGTCCACATTCTTTACCTGAAGCCACGGCGAGCCTAAGTGCATGCCAAAGCCGGGCCAGGAAGATGCACGTTGAAACATGTCGGTGGTCGGTGGTTGATTATGCGTAAAGAAATGGGTCATCACGGCATACTTATCAGCATCCGATAAGGTGTGGAACCGCTCGATTATGCCCGAAGCCTCCATGTGGCGAATCGGATTAATGCGGGGAATCTCCTGGCGCCGGATAAAGACATGGGCTTTTGCCACTCCTTCAGAGAGTGCGAAGTGGGCATTATCGAAAGCAGAGGCACCGCCGCCCAAAATAGCGATCTTTTTCCCTTTAAGGGAGGGGAAATCAATGGATTCAGAGGTATGTGCATAGAGGTGACGAGGCAAGTTCTCTGTTATCATAGATGGAATATGCCATTCGCCGCCACCTTGGATTCCAGTGGCTAAAATGATTTTGCGTGCAAGCAGTAAGGTTGAGCGTGCTCCTTGCCCTTCTATATGGAGTTTATGAATCCCTTCTTCCGTAGGCTCGACTAGTTTTAGTTTTACCTTGTTGATGACAGGCAGTTTGAGAACCTCCCGGTACCACTTCAGATAATTCATCCATTCCTCGCGTGGTATCTTATCCATCCTCTCCCAGCTTTCCTGTCCAAACTGCGCTTCCCACCATGCCCGGAAAGTCAACGAAGGGATGCCAAGGTCAATAGTGGTCAAATGCTTAGGCGTTCGCAATGTTACCATACGTGCATAGGTTTTCCAGGGGCCTTCCAACCCTTCGTTATTTTCATCGATGACAAGGATATTAGATATTTTTTCCCGTAAAAGGCCGAAAGCCGTACCCAATCCACTTTGTCCACCACCAACAATAATGGCATCATAGACATGGCCTTTCGGTTGGTTCAATGGGGGTACCCGATTGTGGTCTCCAATGGCAAGGTAGGATAAATCTGTTCTAACTTGTTCATTTAAAGTTTCTAAGCTCATCATCTGATCAATCCTTTCAATGGGCGAAGTAAAATATAGCGTATGTTCTATTTATTTACATTTTATGTTATGTTTTCTGACATATATTTAGAATATCATGCATCCCTCTAAAACTCTTTAGATAACTTACCTAAAAATTCACTTTTTTATTAGCCATAATCACTAGTTCAATCAGGAAGGTCGATGTCTTGATGAACAGAGTTAACGTATTTTTACATGTATTTCACGAAGAAGGTCCATACTATTTACAAAAATGAAGAGATTGATTTTCTGTGATTTTCATGATGGAGGAATGACGGATGGCCCTGTTTGCTTTACAAGATATATCGGTAGCGTACAAAAAACAAAGTATTTTAAAAGACTTCAATCTTGAAATTGAAAAAGGGGAGCTGGTTTCACTACTTGGACCGAGCGGATGTGGGAAAACGACGACACTCCGTTTGATTGCCGGATTTCTAAAAGCGAAGAAAGGGAAGTTCATTTTTAATGATAGGGATTATACGAAAATTCCTGTTAACAAGCGAAACTTTGGCTTTGTGTTTCAAAACTATGTTTTATTTCCGCATCTGACGATCTTCAATAATATCGCATTCGGACTCAGGTTAAGAAAGGTATCCCAAATGGAGATAGAAAAGCGTGTCATGGATGTGCTGGAAACCGTTAAGATGACAGGGTTTGGGAGTAGGTATCCGCAAGAGCTTTCCGGTGGGCAAAAGCAACGTATCGCGATAGCACGGGCGCTTGTCACTGAACCAGATATCCTTTTAATGGACGAACCGTTGAGTAACCTGGATGCAAACTTACGGGTGAATATGAGAACGGAAATCCGCCGGATTCAGCAAAAATTAGGGATTACCACGGTGTATGTATCTCATGACCAAGAAGAATGTTTGGCAATATCCGACCAAGTGGCCATCATGAATCAAGGGGGCATTGAGCAGTGTTGTAATCCGGCAACCATCTATAAACACCCCCAAACCAAATTTGTCGCCGACTTTATCGGGTATAGGAACTTCATTGGATTTGATGAGCGAAAGAACGATGGAGAGTACCTGGTGCTGATTAAATCAGGTTACGCATTTGTCATCCAAAAGAACGCGCACAAAAATGACCTGACAGGGAAAACAGGCACGATTAGGCCGGACGATTTAATTATTATGGCTAAAAGACCTTCTGAGAGTATGTTACAGAACTGTTTACCGGGTAGAATTAAGCTATGTACGTATTTGGGAAGAAACTATCAATTTGATGTGGAAACGCCCATAGGGGATTTTATTGTGAATCAGGAAATGAATGATCCTTATCATGTGGGGCAGGATATCATTCTGGTTTTTCCAAAAGACAAGCTGGTGCTGGTTGATTAGTCTGGGTAGACTTACATGATAATACCCTGATTACTTATTTAGTGGGAAGGACTCAGAGGCTCTATTTAATTTGTAAAAAAGGCAGAAATGTTGGGAAATCAACATTTCTGCCTTTTTCTATGAATCATGTAAGGTCTGTATACGGTGTTTAATGTTTGTACAATGAATGGAAGGCCTCAGTTTATAAAATTTTTTCTGCTAAATGCTTTTAAAACAGGGTTTTTAGAAGTGTTTTAACATGTGGAAAGCTTGAACTAATAAAATTTGTGGTATTTCGCATATAGCCGTTGTATAATGTTTGTATAATATATGTACAGATAGGAGGCGATGGCATGAAAAAGCGTATGATTATTGTTGGTGCGGGGCCAGGAGGGTTAGCTGCAGCCATGATTTTAGCAAGTAAAGGATACGATGTAAAAGTCTATGAAAAGCAATCGTATATCGGTGGTCGAAATGCCGAAGTTCGTTTAGGAGAATATAAGTTTGATATGGGACCAACTTTCTTATCGATGATTCATATCGTCGAAGAACTATTTACGGCTGCAGGGAGAAATTTGCATGATTATTTGAATGCCGTTGAGCTTAATCCGATGTATGAACTGATTTTTGAAAAACGGAAATTGCTTATGACGCGGGATAAAGAGCAGATGAAACGGGAAATCGAATCGTTGTATCCAGGTAATGGAGAGGGATATGAAAGATTCTTGAAGGAAACGGCAAAGAAAATGGAAGCCCTATCACCCATTTTGCAATCGAAGATGGACCGGTTCATGCATTACTTCCAGCCGAAGGTTCTGCGGGCACTACCGGAGCTTGAATTGAATAAGACGCTATATGATGTCTTATCGCGTTATTTTACAGAGGAAGAATTGAAGCTGGCATTCACGTTTCAGTCCAAGTACTTAGGGATGTCGCCGTGGGAATGTCCAGGTGCCTTTTCCATCCTGTCATATATGGAACATGCGTATGGTGTCTTTCATCCAATCGGCGGAGTGAATGAGCTATCCAAATCGATGGCAAAAGTCGTCCGTGAACATGGAGGGGAAATCCACACGAATAGCGGGGTGAAAAGTCTTTGGATTGAAGGTAAAACGGTAAAAGGGGTAGACCTTGAAAGTGGTGAAAGAGTGGAAGCGGATGAAGTCATCATCAACGGTGATTTTGCCCACGTAATGACCAACCTGGTCGGTAAAGGCCAATTAAAGAAGTATACGCCTGAAAAGCTGGCGAAGAAAAAATATTCTTGCTCCACCTTTATGTTGTATCTAGGTTTGAATAAAAAGTTCGACTTGCCTCATCATACAATCGTTTTCTCGAAGGACTACCAAAAGAATGTCGAGGAAATAACGAATCTGAAAATCCTCTCTGAAGACTCGTCGATCTATATTCAAAATGCAAGTGTAACCGATCCGACGTTAGCTCCTGAAGGCAAGTCCACCCTTTATATTTTGGCACCAGTCCCGAATAACTTCAGTGGAATCGATTGGGAAGAAGAGCAACAAACGTTCCGACAACTCATTTTAAAGACAGTCGAAGAAAAAACCGGTTTTAAAAACCTTGAACAGTATATAGAGGTAGAAAAAATGATCACTCCTCGTAACTGGGAAGAAGACAAATTGGTTTATAAAGGAGCGACTTTCAACCTGGGGCACCAACTTTCGCAAATGATGGTATTTAGGCCGCATAACCAGTTTGAAGAGCTTAAGCATTGTTGGCTTGTGGGTGGAGGAACCCATCCTGGATCGGGCCTTCCGACCATCCTTGAATCTGCACGGATTACGGCAAATGGCATTTTAGAACAAGATAAGCAGGATACCATCCCGGTATTACCGCTTCCAGTTGTGGAGGGATTTTGATGAAAGCAGCGATTATTGGCGGCGGTGTCGGAGGCCTATTGGGTGCATTGTTTTTATCGAAGCAAGGAATTGATGTCAGTATTTACGAAAAAGAGGCGAAGCTTGGAGGTAGGTTAACCTTTGTCGAAAAAGATGGCTTTCGGATTGACCAAGGCCCTACCATCGTACTTCTGCCCGAAATGTTTCAGCAACTTTTAGACGAAGCGGGCATCGACCGTAAAAACTATGAACTCCTTCTATGCGATCCCCTCTATTCCATTCAATTTCCTGATGGATTGACATTCACCAAATATCCGGATGTTGATCGACAAGTAGAAGAGTTCAGGCGCGTATTTCCTTCTGAAGTGGAGGGTTTCAAACGCTTTATGAAAGAGGGAAGGTACCGACTTGAATTAGGTAAGAAATCGTTCCTGGAAGAATCATTCGTCAACCCTAAAGATTTCTGGACACCAAGCAAGCTCAAAACGTTGATGAAGCTAAAACCTTATCAGTCGGTGCAAAAGCTCATGTCTCAATACTTTAAAGACGAAAGATTGCAATCAGTCTATGCCCTTCAATCTTTATATGTTGGTGGTAATCCATTTCAAGTTCCCGCCATGTACTCGTTGGTTTCATTTGCTGAGCATGAGCAGGGTGTCCACTATCTAAAAGGTGGCTACGCAAGCCTCATACCGGTTCTTGTAGAAGAGCTGAAAAGGCGCAATGTGACGATTCACCTTAATAGTAAAGTAACGAATATCCGTACTGAACATCAGAAAGTAACGGGAATAGAGACAAAAGACGGGTATACGGCCTATGATTCTGTCGTGTTTAACGGTGACTTTCCAAACATCAAGCAAGTATTGAATCGAAAGGAGAAAAGGAAGTTCACTCCATCTTCGGGCTGCATCCTTCTGTATTTTGGTTTAAACCGGATTTATAGGGAAGCGAACGTGCATCAATATTTCATGGGTGATAATTTTTCCGAGCATATGAAAGACGTATTCGATCGAAAGAGCCTGCCTGTCAATCCTTCGATTTATACATTTCATCCGTCCATCATCGATGATAGCTTGGCTCCAGAAGGAAAAGGTGTGATGTACACGTTGGTGCCGGTTCCTGCCGATTCGTCTATCGATTGGTCCAATGAAACGGAATGGATCGATCAAATAATCGACCGTATGGAGAAATCAGCTTTTCCAGGATTGCGGGAAGCCATTGAATGGATGGAAATACGCACACCAACTGATGCAGAGCAATCTGGCTTATATAAAGGTGGAAGTTTCGGGGTCGCACCGACCTTAATGCAATCTGGCGTTTTCCGTCCACAAGTGAAACCGTACCCTATCGAAAATCTATACGCAGTTGGAGCATCCATTCATCCGGGCGGGGGGATTCCACTTGTCATGCAAGGTGCAAAATTACTCGCAGATCAAATATTGAAAGATCAAGCTCTAAAAGGAGTGAGTGTCCATGTATGATGTGAAAGAGGCATACCAGTATTGTGAAATGGTGATTGCCCACCATTCAAAAACCTTTTATAAGGCCTTTTCGATATTGCCAAAGGATGAGCGTAAAGCAGTATGGGCCGTTTATGCCTTCTGCCGGACGGTGGATGACATTGTGGATGAAGGGGAGAATCCTACAGCGGAACTTGCCAGATTCAAAAGTGAATTCGAGCATTTTCTGGGTGGGATGTACGATGTATCCAATCCCATGTGGGTGGCACTCCATGATGTTTTCCGACGTTATGAGATGGATGAGCAGCATTTCCGTGAATTAATCAAAGGCCAGGAAATGGATTTAACGATCAACCGTTATGAAACGATGAATCAACTGTTGGATTACTGTTATCATGTAGCGAGTACCGTAGGCCTGATGTTGCTGCCAATTCTTGCGCCGAGGAAAGTGGCCGTTCTAAAAGCCGGGGCCGTTTCATTAGGATTGGCCATGCAGCTCACTAATATATTGAGAGATATAGGAGAGGACTTGGAACGGAATCGGGTATACTTGCCCGAAGATGTGATGGAGAATCATGGTTTGAGAAAAGATGGGCTATGGTCGGAACGTGTGGATGCTCCTTTTGTAGAGGTGTGGGAGGATTTAGCAAAGCAGGCTGAAGGTTTTTATCAAGAAGCTCTTCAAACGATGGACGAATATCCCCTGTATTCACGGATACCAGTCAAAAGCGCCGCCTATTTATACCGTGAAATTCTAACGGTCATTCGTTCGAAGCAACACCAAGTCTTTCATGAAAAGCATTTTGTGTCTGATAGGACAAAACAACAGTTACTCGTCAATATGTAGAAAAAACAGGCCACTTCTCACTGGAAGTGACCTGTTTTTTATTGCTCCAGTTCAATGATAGCGTGGGCTACATTTAGTCCACTAATCGTGACCATTGGAGAGCCACCGCCAGGGTGAGTGCTGCCGCCTACAAAAAATAGGTGTTTGATATCTTTACTGGTGTTTTGCGGGCGTAGAAAGGCATCTTTTTTTCGATTGGCAGATACTCCATATAAGGCCCCGCGATAGGCACCGAATTGCGAGGCAATATCGGAAGGAGTGATGATTTTCTCTTCCACGATATGATCAGTAAGATCGAGACCACGAGAAGACAGCGTTTCAAAAATCAGTTCTTTATAGGCAACAGGGTCGATTTGCAGATTCCCATCAAGAGGAAGAGCAGGGGCGTTCACCAGGATGAACAAATTATCCCCTTTTGGCGAGCGGTCAGGGTCCGTATGGGATGAGTTGCAAATATAGATGGTCGGCTTGTCGCTGTATGTTTTATGAATGAAGATGTCGTTAAACTCTTGTCGATAATCATCGGAAAAATAAACGGTATGATGTTTCAACTGAGGAAACCGTTTATTGATACCCACCATGACAACGAATGCCGAAATGGACGGTTCCAATTTATCCACCTTTTCATTTTTGAAAGAAGGACGTTCCTTTTCGGGTACGAGTTCCGGGTAGGCTTTCAATAAATCTGCGTTCATGATCACATAGTCAGCCATCACTTTTTCCCCGCTTTGTAACTCAATTCCCGTTGCTTTTTTACCGGACACGAGGACCCTCTTTACTTCCGATTCACTATGAAGACCAACACCCAGCTTCATGGCAAGAGAAGCGAAACTTTCGGCGATTTTCACATTGCCGCCTTTTACATAGTACACCCCTTCGACCATTTCTAGATAAGCAATCATTGCAAACGTCGCAGGCGCCTGGAATGGTGATGAGCCGATATATGTCGCATATCGATTATAAGCTTCGATGATACGGGGGTTGGAAAAGTAAGATTGGAAAAAGGAATCCAATGTTTGCAGTGGCCGTACCCGCAACATCGCCGCCCCTAAGGATGGTGAGACATAATCACGCCACGAACGAAACGTTCTTGGTAAGAAGTATTGTTCAGATAGCTTGAATAATCTAGTGATTTCCTTAAGGAAAGAGTGATAATTTCCTGCTCCGGTAGGATCAAGTTCCTGAAGTTGCGAAAGCATTACTTGCTGATTGCTTGAAAAATCGAACTGGGTTCCATCCGGAAATATGTTGCGTGTATGATTATCCAATTTAATCATCTCAAAATAATCTTCAGACCGTGAACCCGTTTGTTCGATCACTCGCTTAAATACAGAAGGCATCGTGATGGTATTGGGACCGAAGTCAAACGAGTAATCACTAAGTTGAATCGGCATTAATTTTCCACCAAAATGTTGATTCTTTTCGAATAGTTCAACGTGAAATCCCTTGTTAGCAAGGGTGATGGCCGAAGATAAACCACCGAGACCGCCGCCAATGATGGCCACTTTTTTCATGAATAGAACCGTCCTTTCCATTCGTAGGATTGTTTGGACCATGATCTCCACATGGAGGCATGCATAATGCAAATGAATGAAGCAGCGGATAAGGGCATCAAGAGTGATAGATAACCTCGTTGATTCGTCACTCGGTCTACAATGTAACGCTGGCAGGTCACGAGAATATAGGGAATGAAATAAATTGGCTCTAACTGAAAAATCCCGAACACAAGCAAGAGAAGTGGCCCTATGTAAAAGAAACCATAAAAAATTGTCAATAAAACGACTAAGGGAAAAGATCGTCCTAAGCCGTTGTAGATGTTTTTTAAAAACCCTTCCCATACTTCCCGGTTTGTCTCATACATCCGGCATGACACTTCATCGGTAATGTTGGCAAGCAATACATTAAACCCCTTTTCTTTCATCCTCCGTGCAATATGGACATCTTCGACTAAAGATGAGCGAACCGTCTCGTGTCCCCCCATCTTCCTATATGCCACTCGTTCAAACAGCATAAATCCTCCATGGGCAGCGGTGGTGGCTAGGATATTCGTTCGGTTGGCAATCATGAGGGGCAAATGAAACAAGACGACAAAGTGCTGCATCGGAACTAGTAGTTTGCTAAGAAAAGAAGGGACTTCAAACGCAGAAAATCCCGTTAACAGTTGCACATGGCTTGTTTGCATAAGCGAAATGGATTTTTCAAGACAGTGGGGCTTCAAGCGAACATCCGCGTCGACAAAAAGGAAGTAGTCCCCATTGGCCTCTTGTTGCAGCTGATGACATGCATGAACCTTGCCTACCCATTGGTTAGGCAGATTTCCCCCCGATAGGAGGCGAAATCTGCTGTCCCCTTCGATTTGTTTTTTCAAAATCGAACATGTTTGGTCCGTTGACTGATCATCTAATAAAATGAATTCAAGATTCGGATAGGTTAGGGACTTTAAACATTGGACGATGGAAAGGGCGTTCCGCTCCTCATTTCTCATGGGAACCATTACGGAAACAAGCGGAGTTCTTTCTAGTGACGCTTGTTTTGGTAACCTTGGCAAGCATAGGGCATTCAGGATCGTCCATATGACAAAAATCGTTAAGCAGGGGATCAAGATAAATAACATGGAACACTCTCCTAAAGTAAATTCGAAAACATGTTCAGTTGCCTCGTTACGACGAGCTCCTTCAGTTCATTCAGTTGTTCGGTGCAGACTTGTTCCAATCCAGCCGTTTTTTCGGTCCGCGAACGACCGGGTAAATCATGATGATATAAAGGGTGGCCAGCTTCAATGTACACTTCCGGCTTTTTTTTATGGCCGAATGAATAATAAAAGCTAATCGGGACGACCTGTATGTGGGGCAAGCGTTCCAACATGTACGAAATGCCTGGTTGAAAGCCAAGCGGACGCTTCTCTAAATGGCATTCTTCTCCTTGTGGAAACATCCAGACACTCTTTCCTTCTTGTACTAACTGCTCTGCATAGCGAAGGGAGCGCAAGATATCCTTTGGATTAGAGCGGTTTATGGAAAAGGCTCCTAATCTTTTGAAATATGGATATTGCTTTAACCCCGATTCATGCATCATGATATAGACGTCTTCAGGCAGGACGGTTCGAACTAGGTGAAAATAAAGGAGTCCATCCCACCAAGAACTATGATTTGCTATATAGATAACCGGGGTTGTGGGGAAATTCCCTTTGGAATATAGATAGACTTGATCAAAGGATCGGCGTAATAAACATTGATGATAAAAGGAAAACATCGAGTGGAATAGTCGACTTTTATTGGCTTGTATCATCTAGTTGTCTTTCTTAAGGCGAATATGAGAAGTAAGCAGGCTAATAAAGAGGTGAGCGAACTTGCCAGCCAGAGCTTCCCGAGTATGCCCAATAAGATGAACATCACGATCATCAGTACGAATAAAGTAATCATCCGGTTTTCCCATAGTATATTTTCGTTTGTGCCGTTCTTCCATTTGATGACGAACAAGAGAAACAGATGAAGGATGAAGGCGACAAGAAACCAGCCGAAAAAATTACTAAAGGGAATCCCGTAATAAATGCCCGTTTCTTCCCAGAGCCAATATTGTTTCACCTTATAGGAAACGGGATCGATGATTAAATCGATGACAACTGCAATGCCTCCTCCGACAATGGCATATAAAAGGTTGCCCCGTGGAACGATTCTCCTTGCCAATACATGAGACGTTCCCATCACCATCAGCCACGCAAACCCAATGGCAATTGGGACCTCGAATAAATTGGGGGCGAATTTTTCCGTATAGCCATACTGTCCAAATAAAATATTATAGGCAGAGCCAAGGTATTCTATTAGAAAGGAAAAAGAAAATATGACACTACTAATCAAGATGCCGTACTGCCAATTGAACTTCTTGAAAAAAAATATCACCGCTAACGATCCGGCCAATATCAGGAACATGGCATTTGCCCATTCTAACCATGATGGTATCCAATCAAAGCTAAGCAGAACGATTCCGCAAGCGTACCAAAAAAGGAACACTTTATATAAAACTTCATCCAATGTCATGTATGTATGAGACCCTCCCTTGTTGAAAATTAAATATACAAACATTGTACAATAATTATACAAATATTGAAAATGGTTTTATTCAAAGTAAAGGAAAAGGAAGATGCGCTTTCTCTACTTGAGCGTGAAGAGGCAGTGCACAGATGGGCACCTATTCCTACATTTGTCATAAGATGATTGAAAGAAGAATGGGAGGTCCTTAAATATGTATGAATATGTAGGAAATAATCATGAAGAGGATAGGCAGCAGGCTGCCATGGTACGGAAGCTAGAAAAGGCGATCAATGGGGAGTATAGCGCCATCCAATGTTACGAAAAAATAGCTAGGATGGCTCCTAATGAGATAGAGCGGAAGCGGATTCTTGAGATTAGGAAAGATGAGATTAAACATTTTCAGATGTTTTCACAACTGTATATCAATCTGACCGGAGTTCAACCCCAACCTAAAGTGACGGAAGAATGCCCGAATTCATATAAAGACGGGTTGGAGTTCGCCATTCAGGATGAACAGGAAACCGTGGATTTTTATTTGGAAACAGCAGATGGTGCGGCAGACCGCTCGGTAAGAAAAGCTTTCCGTCGTGCTGCCGCAGATGAGCAAAACCATGCCGTATGGTTTTTGTATTACTTCGTAAAAAATAAATAATGTACGAGAAAGAGTATCTTGAAACCCCTATTTTCAAATTAGGATAAAGTGCTCTTTTCGATGGGAGCAGATGCCTTCGGTGAAAAGGTCAGGGAAAAGATCCCGCATAACAGCAATCCAACACCAAACCAGTTCAGCAGGCTCAAGTTCTCCCCGACAAGGAAGACACCAAGAAGCGCCGCCACCAAGGGTTCGGCCAAAGACAAGGAAACCGCGGTTGACGATGGGACGGATGTAAGGCCTTTGTTGAAAAGCAAGTAAGCTAATGCGGTTGCAAAAAGACCAAGGTGAAGGCTGACGGCCAATCCGTTGGTGGTGACGATCCAGCTACTATCAAAGATGAATAGCATAGGGGACAATAGCAAGGCGCTTAACGTGAAGATGACGGCAGCCGTTGCTTCTGGAGGCTGGCTGTCCAGGATCTTTTTACTGACGAGTGTATACACGCTAAAGGCCATACCCGCACCAAGTGCCAATAGGATCCCGATTGGGTCGATTGCTCCTGACCCTTCATTTGAAAAGAGAAGCAGGCACCCCGCAATCGATAATCCCGTTGCCAGCCACCAGATCGCTGTGGGGCGCCTTTTTTCAACCATCCATTCAAGGAAACCGGCAATGATGGGAGCGCTGCTCAGTGTAATGATGGTACCGATGGCGATACCAGTTAGACTGACGGCCATGAAAAATAGGGGTTGATAACATGCCATGCCTAGTGTCGCCAAGAGCGTTTCTCTTACTGGCCAATTATGAACCTTTAATTTCTTTTGCAAGAAAGCGATCAGTACAAGCACCATACCTCCAAAAGCAAGGCGAACTGAACCGATGGCAAAGGGATGGGCGCCATCGGGGGAGAATGATTGGGCGGTACCCGTCGTTCCCCACAGCATGGCACCCATTATGACGAATAGATAAGCGGATTTTCCTCTCATACATTCTCTCCTGTAAATGAAATTCTATTATTCTGATAATTTTACCATATTATATAAGCGCTAAGGAGTAAAAGGGCCATTTGTTCCAGAGATAGGAACATAGTATACTAGTCTTAAATCTTCGGTTTGGTAAGGAGGAATGGGGATGTCTTCAATTACTAAAAATAATAAAATCGGACCTGCTCGATTTTCCATTGCCATTCATTCTCTCGTTTGGTTGGCTCAAAGCGGAGAGCTGCTGACGAGTTCGGTGATAGCGTCTAAGGTCGATTCGCATGCTACATTTCTACGTAGGGTGATGGCCCAGCTTGCGGTAGCCGGAATAGTGGAAACGAAGGAAGGACGCGAGGGTGGATATAGTCTCAATATACCCGCCGATGTGCTGACCTTGGCGGATGTATATCTAGCGGTACGACCGGAATGTCTGGATAGTTTGGTCACGAGTGAATGTGGGGAAGTCGGAAAACAGCTCGATCATGCTTTGGAAGAAATCATGATTGAGGCCGAACAGGAAACACTTAAGTTATTAAAAGGCTACACGTTAGAACAGTTCATGTACAAAATAGATTTTTCCGAAAGTGCATATATAGGGTAATATCCTTGCAGAAGGGTAGCCCTCCCTATATAATGTGCTTATTATGATTGCATTTGATTCAGAGGAGGTTTTTTAGATGAAGGTAGAAATTTGGTCGGATTATCAATGTCCGTTTTGTTATATTGGAAAGCGTCGGTTCGAGGAAGCCTTGAGCCAGTTTGAACATAAGGATCAGGTAGAGGTTGAATTCCGCAGTTTTGAGTTAAATCCGGAAGCGGAACGGGATATCAATATGAGCCAAAATGAAATGTTGGCGAAGAAATATGGCATGTCGCAGGCCCAAGTGGAAGCTAACAGCCAAAATATGACTCAACAAGCTGCAGAGTTGGGGCTTGAATATCATTTAGATAAAGTCGTCTTGACGAATTCTTTTGATGCCCACCGCTTGATGCACTTTGCTGAATCAAAAGGAAAAGGGAAAGAAATGAATGAACGGCTTTTCAAAGCGTACTTCACGGAAGGTAAGCATATCGGTGACCATGCCACATTGGCGAATGTAGCTGAAGAAGTCGGTCTGGAAAAGTCAGAAGTGGAAAGTATGTTAACGGGCACGGCGTTCACGGCAGAAGTAAGGGGCAACGAACAAGAAGGAAGCTTGCTCGGGATAACAGGTGTCCCATTCTACGTGATCAATCGCAAGTATGGCATTTCCGGTGCTCAGCCTCCTGAGGCGTTTCTAGATACGTTGAGGAAGGTTTGGGCAGAGGAAAACCCATTGCAAATGGTAAGTGGTACAGGGGATGCATGCACGGATGGTTCTTGCGGCGTGCCGGAAAAATAAAGAGTTGAAAAGCAGTAGGAGACTCGGGATGTTGAGTCTCCTTTTTTAGGTTTGATTAAGAGAAGGGATACAGAAGCTCATTGTTTTATAGTTTAATAGATTGAAAATTTGTATAATGAGGGGAGAAAACAGTGGAACATACATGGAGGGGTCATGAATGAGTAAGCTTAATGGCAGAACCATTGCTCTATTGGGAGCAAGGAAAACGGAAGAACTCAGTAAAATTGTTCATAATCTAGGGGGCATCCCGCTTGTCCGGTCCGCACAAGGAACGGTGTATCTAAATGATTCTCATCTTGAGGAAGATGTGACCCGTTTAATGGAAGGAGAGTTTGACTGGATCATTCTCACGACGGGAGTGGGTACGGAACTTTTATATAATACGGCTGTAAGAATGGAAGCGGGAGACCGTTTTATCGAAGCTTTGCAAAAGATGAAAATAGCCGTTCGGGGGTATAAAACGAAAAATCTGCTTAAGAAGCTTGGGCTGGAATCGGCCGTCCGTGACGATGATGGCAGTATGGCAGGATTGGTGCGTAATCTTGAGGGACAACTGTCCGGAAATGTGAAAGTTGCATTGCAGCTGCACGGAGATCCGGCGCCGCTTCTGATGAACTGGTTGGATGAACAGCACATCGAGCATAAAGAAATATTGCCCTATGAACATGTTGCACCGGAAACAGAAACGATGACTCTATTAATTCAGGAAATACTCGATGGGAAAATAGATGCGGTGATGTTTACAAGTGCTCCACAGCCGCGCAATTTAATGAGGTTTGCCCGTGACCTAGGTGTGGAAAGTCATTTGATCAATCGCTTTGATTCGGAAGTCGTGGCCCTTGCTGTCGGAAAAGTGACGGCACAGGTCATCATCGAGGAAGGAATCGGCCGGGTCATCTATCCAGAAGATCAACGGATGGGCAGTGCGATGGTTGAGCTGGTGAAGTTTTATCAAGGCAATTTAACGAAGTAGGAAGATGGAGGAAAGCTATTGAGCTGTTAACCGAAGGGCATGGGGGAGTCTAACATGGAATGGACTGTTGGTGATGTGTTGTGGCAATTATTTTTCCTTGGACTTCTTGTATTGCTGGTTGTTATGGTCGTGAAGCTTATTCGTTTTTTTCAAAAACACACGAAGGGAATTTCGGACATAGAAAAGAAGCAGCAAGAATCAAATGGAGGAATAAATAAAGAGAAAGAGTAAGAATTAGGGCCTAAAATTGCCTAACAATCTTTAATCCCTACCGAAATGGGGTAGTGAATCTTAAGTAACTTTTTCTTGGGAGGACTTATTATGAAACGTACAGGGGAATTTGTGTTAAGCATTATAGGCGTATCTATCGCAATGATTTCTTTAATAATCGGAATCATCACGACTGTCTACGTCAGTACGGTCGACCTTACGGAAGTGATTGAAGACTCATTAGGTCCAGATATGGAGATGGCGGCCACTGATATGGAAATGACGTTACAACTATTCAATGTATTGGTATGGGTTGGAATTGTATCTTTATCATTGGCCTTGCTAGGTGGATTGATAGCCATTATTCTACTGAAAAAAGGCAACGTGAAAGCGGCTGGAATCTTATTCATCATTACTGGCATTCTTACAATATTTCATTTGTGGCCCCTCATCTTTTTTATCATACCGGGGATTATGTGTCTGGCAAGGAAGCCAAGATTCATTAGCACCGAAGAGGTCGAAGCTGACAATAGGCTCGGATAATGAGTACCCAACTCCAGTTAAGAAGCGCATTCGATTTCAAATATCGAATGCGCTTCTTGACTAATATGGCGAATGTAATGAAGCGAATCAGAAAATAATTTTCATCATTCAACCACGAAAAAGGATAATCCACCCGCAGTGACGAATATTCCAAGTATAATTAGGGAAATGTGGTTATTTATATGAAGTGATTATAATTTTACTATGATATAATGGCTAGACTAAAACACAAGAGAGAGGGACTTCAATTGGAAAAAAGCAAAGAGGTTTTTTCATGGGTTAAAGCGATTGGAATTGCAGTTATATTGGCATTCCTGATTCGAACATATATTTTTGCACCAATAGTCGTGGATGGGGAATCCATGATGCCGACTTTACAAGATCACGAAAGAATCGTACTGACTAAGTTTGGCACGAGTATTGGTAGCATCGACCGATTTGATATCGTCGTCTTCCACGCTACGGAAGATAAAGATTATATAAAACGGGTGATTGGTCTGCCAGGTGATCATATTGAATATAAGGATGACATCCTTTATATTAATGGAAAAAAATATGATGAGCCCTATTTAGATGAATATAAAGAAGACATGGGTGGGGAGCCACTGACTGGTTCTTTCAAGCTTGAGGAAGTATCAGGTAGCATGACGGTACCGGACGATCAGTTGTTCGTGATGGGCGACAACCGCCAGAATAGTTTGGACAGCCGTGAAATCGGACCCGTGTCCGTAGATGAAATAGTAGGTAAAGCGAATTTGGTGTATTGGCCTATCAAGGAATTTAAATTGGTAGAATAAAACGAACGGACTCGATTATCGAGTCCGTTTTTCGTTTAGTGGAGAAACATGGATGTCGCCTGTACCATCTTGGGTGATCTC
This sequence comes from Peribacillus sp. NPDC097675, assembly GCF_050277655.1. Lineage (NCBI taxonomy): Bacteria > Bacillati > Bacillota > Bacilli > Caryophanales > Bacillaceae > Peribacillus > Peribacillus sp. NPDC097675. The sequence goes on from NZ_JBNNSK010000016.1 coordinate 46,540, forward strand.
TGTCTTGAAATCGACTTCTATCGTGAGCGGGTGGATTTCGGCATATTGTTCTGAAAAAAACCACCGTCGTCCTGGTTTGCCTAATAACAAGAACGCCCCATCACTACCCATGAAAGTAAGGCCATCAGGATTCAGGGCCTCATGATCCCGAATTGGGATATTTACGTCAATCAGTTTCTGACCCACCCCATCAATATCGCCTGTCGTTACATTGATTTCTCCAATGGCCAATAAAGAATCCATGGAAAAGGGCTCATTACTCTCGGGTGAGATGGAGTGTCTTGCAATCAACTCGACAATGTTGCCGTTAGGGTCAGTGAAATAAAGCGAATGGGCGTTGATATGACTGAAGTATACCTCGTCATCCCCATCTTCCGTATTTAAAGGAGTGAGTGCCTTAATCCATCTCTTCGCTTCCTGAAATTGATTGGAAGGGATGTTGAAGGCCAAATGATAGAATGGCTTGCTACCGCTATTGGTTTCAGTGAAACTTAGTTCACTTGCTCCTATCTTTATTGAAAAGCTATCTGGCGTCTCCCTAAGCAAAGTGGCCCCGAGCCGGTTCAGATAAAAAGCTTTTGTTTTTGCAAATGAATTCGAAGCGAGTTTAACTTTGTTGATAAGCATAAGTCCCCACCCTTTTTCCTTTTCCTCCCATTATAATTCAATTCGGCTGGATAAGCGTAAAAAGGAAATTTATCTGCGTATTTTGAAGTTTTTTTAAGAAAAACCACTCATATGGGTTAAATTGGGTTATTCTATAAGGTAGAAGTAATCACGTTACCCAGACCCGTACCGAAATTGGATTACTTCTTACATAGGGCGTCTGAGATGGAGTACGAAGAATGGACATGGTAAAAGAGTTAATTTCAAACTATGGTTATTTTGCGATATATGGACTTCTGGCGTTGGGGATCATTGGTTTGCCGGTACCCGATGAATTTATGATGACGTTTGTGGGGTATTTGGCGTCGATATCTGTTTTGAATGTACAAGGTGCCTTCTTTGTCAGTTTTCTAGGTTCGATTTCAGGGATGCTCATCAGTTATTTCATAGGCAAAAAGATTGGCAAGCCTTTTTTAAGAAAACATGGGAAATGGATTCGGATGACGCCCACAAGGCTCGAGAATCTTGAGAGATGGTTTAATAAATACGGACCGTGGACCCTTATCATCGCCTATTTCATTCCGGGCATCCGCCATTTTGCCAGTTATTTTTCTGGAATGAATGGAATGGGTAAACGGAAATATTTTATCTTTGCAGGTGTAGGGGCATTCAGTTGGTGCTTGGTGTTTACGGCTGTTGGCTATTTCATTGGTGTTTTAACTTAAGTGATAATGGACCTTGCCTTACAGAAAGAGAAGTTCTTTTATAGATGATGGAGATCCGTTCTGTTCATGGAAGCGGATCTATTTTTTATGAGTGGAACCATTGAATCATATACCTGTTTTATGGCCGTCAAATTACGGGAATAAGAAAGAATGGTCTCAACACTTGGCGATAAATATAGAAATAGTGATAAAATGAAAAATATCTGAAAAAGGGAGTTGTCATAATTTGAGTGAATTGAATTGGCGCGAAGAAGTGGAAAAAAGAAAAATGGACCTTTTGGTCGATACACAGAACTTGTTGAAGATTAAAAGTGTATTGGATGAGAGTCAAGCAACAGAGGAGGCTCCATTTGGCGAAGGAGTCAAAGAAGCATTGGATTATATGCTTCAGTTAGCGAAAAAAGACGGTTTCACCGTGAAAAATGTCGATAATGTTGCCGGACATATCGAAATGGGTGAGGGTGAAGAATTAATCGGGATCCTATGTCATGTCGATGTCGTTCCTGAAGGAGATGGATGGAGCTCAGACCCATTTGGTGCTGAAATCCGCAATGGACGCATCTATGCGCGTGGGGCGATTGATGATAAAGGGCCGACGATGGCCGCTTATCATGCCATGAAACTTGTCCGCGAGCTTGGCAAGCCATTGAACAAGCGTGTTCGAATGATCATTGGTACGGATGAGGAATCAGATTGGCGTTGTGTCGATCGTTATTTCGAAGTGGAGGAAATGCCATCCATGGGCTTTGCACCGGATGCAGATTTCCCCATCATCAGTGCGGAAAAAGGGATTTGGGATTTTTCCATCATTCAGCAAGCAGATGCAGGCCCTGGAACGAATTCAGAGGTGAATGTAATGGAATTTTCTTCAGGCAGAAGAACGAACATGGTACCTGATTTCGCAACGGCCATTGTGGAAGCGGCCAACCCTGCTGAAATCGTGGCAACCTACGAGAACTATTTGAAAAGGTATTCGCTGAACGGACAGGCCGTGCCACAAAAGAATCAAGTTCTTCTCGAACTGAATGGCGTTTCAGCACATGCGATGGAACCGAAAAATGGAGTCAATGCGGGTCTGCATTTAGCTATGTTCTTGGCGGACTTATCACTAGATCCCCATGCGAAATCCTATTTCACTTTCATTAAGGATTATCTGTTCGAGGATTCCCGTGGAAATAAATTGGGTGTCGCGTATACCGATGAACAAACAGGCGAATTGACAATCAATGCGGGCACATTCAACTATTCTAAACAAGGTGATAGCTCCATCGGCTTTAGTATGCGTTACCCGGTTACATATGAATGGGAAAAGCAAAAAGAAGCGTTAGAACAAAAGCTTTCCACATATAATCTACGTTTGGAATCCAATTCGCTTTCAACGCCTCACTATGTGAATAGCGATAGCTTCTTAATCAAGACGCTCCAAGAAGTGTATGAAGCGGAAACGGGCGAACAAGCGGAACTCCTTTCCATCGGTGGCGGAACATATGCCCGTTCATTGAAGGAAGGTGTTGCATTCGGTCCCCTATTCCCAGGCAGTGAGGACATCGCGCACCAAAAGGATGAATATATCGACATTGAAGATATGCTGAAGGCAACGGCCATTTATGCCCGTGCTATTCATGAACTAGCCAAATAAGAGTTTAAGAAGGAGTAAGACATGGGGAAGATCATTTTTAACGGTGAAATGAAAGACCGGTCTGCCATTCAGATAGATGTCGAGGATCGAGGATACCAGTTTGGAGATGGTGTTTATGAAGTCATCCGTGTTTATAACGGAAAACTATTTGCAGCTGACATGCATCTAAACCGACTCATGGACAGCGCGAAATTGATTCAACTGAAGGTCCCTTTTACAGTGGCAGAAATCAAGGAGAAGACAAAAGAACTAATTGCTTCAGAGAATCTGGAGTATGGCATCGTCTACATGCAATTGACGAGAGGCATTTCGCCCCGTAATCACGCATTTCCAGTAGGTAAAGTGGATCCTGTCTTTGTTGCTTATACCAAGGATATGCCTTATACGGGAAGTAAGCCAGCGGTCAAAGCTGTCACGGTCGAGGATATCCGTTGGTTACGTTGCAACATCAAGAGCTTGAATTTGCTGGGTAATATATTGGCTAAGCAGCAAGCCGTTGAAGCGGGCTGTGGAGAAGCGATTCAACATCGGGATGGAACAGTTACGGAGGGAAGTTCATCCAATGTGGCGATCATCGTGAAGGGTACGCTGAAGACGCACCCGGCAACGAACCTGATCCTGAACGGGATTACCCGCCAGATCCTACTTAAGCTGTGCAACGATAATGGCATCTCTTATGTCGAAGAACCCTTCACCCTCTCGGACATGATGAATGCAGATGAAGTTCTGTATACTAGTACAGGCGTTGAAGTCACACCGATTACCGCAATCGATGGTCAATTGATTGCGGATGGAAAATCAGGTGAAGTCACAGTCCGACTGCAAAAATTGTTTGTTGAGGAAATTGAACGGCAATGTGGTAGTCTAACTGAATAACTTCCAAATCCCCCTGCCAGATTGGAGTCAGGGGGATTTTTATGTGTGCATTTTCGATACGCGACATACCCCTGCATCCTATACATTCATTTTTATTAAGCATTCGTTTTGACATTTTGCAAACTTCAGGCATATACTTTTCATATCAAAAGTTTACCTTGTGCAACTTTTTAAGTCGTGTATAAAAAAAGGAGCTGAAGTGTATGTCTTCTTTACATGGAGATACAAGAGGATTCAAAAAGCTACTCCCCTTTTTAGGGCCAGCTTTTATTGCCGCCGTGGCTTATATTGATCCAGGGAATTACGCTACGAACATTGCCGCGGGTTCGAAATATGGCTATACGTTATTATGGGTTATTCTTGCGTCCAATTTAATGGCGGTCTTGATACAGTCCTTGTCTGCAAAATTAGGAATAGCAACAGGGAAAAACCTACCTGAACTATGCCGTGAGACATTTTCCAAAAAGTCTTCGTTCTTATTATGGATTCAAGCTGAAATCGTCATTATGGCGACTGATTTAGCCGAGTTCATCGGAGCGGCACTGGGGATTTATTTACTATTTGATCTTCCGCTGATCACTTCTGCGATTATTGCAGCAATCGGGTCATTTGCCATTTTAGAGTTTCAGCGAAGAGGGTATCGTACATTCGAAGCGTTGATCACTGGGATGATATTCGTTGTGGTGCTTGCTTTTGGGGCTCAAGTCTTTTATGCGAAACCGGATACCTCAGAGCTCCTTATGGGCCTTCTAACCCCCAAATTCGAAGGAGTCGATAGCATTTTATTATCAGCTGGGATGCTTGGAGCGACTGTCATGCCACATGCGATATACTTACATTCTTCTCTAACGCAAAAGCGAATCGTTGGGAAGAACGAATTAGAACGAAAACAAATTTTTCGTTTTGAGTTTATCGATATCGTCATTGCCATGCTCATAGCGGGTGCCATCAATGCTGCCATGCTAGTGGTTTCGGCAGCGCTGTTTCATAAAAGTGGGGTGCTTGTAGAGGATTTGGATGTGGCCTATGACCAATTTGCCTTGATGCTGGGGCCATCTGTTGCCATGTTTTTTGGAATCGGCCTATTGTTTGCCGGTCTATCTAGCTCGTCCGTCGGTATGCTCACAGGAGATGTGGTCATGCAGGGATTCATTAAAAGGCATATCCCAATTTATTTGAGAAGGCTGATCACGACGATTCCTCCATTAGTGATCATTTTGATGGGAGTGAATCCGTCCAAAGCGCTCGTAATGAGTCAAGTCGTACTATCATTTGGTATCGCCTTTGCGCTCATTCCACTCATCAAGTTTACAAGTGATAAGAAAATCATGGGGAATCTAGTCAATCACAAATTGACTTCGGGCTGTGCCTGGATCATCGCTTTCCTTATTATCGGGCTGAACCTGTTCTTGCTATATGAGACACTTCTTGGCTAATGCCATTCATACCGAATAAAGCAAAGGGAAGGACCAGCTGATGGTCCTTCCCTTTGCTCTTTCTATGAAAGCCCAGAGCGGGGTATTAGAATATAATATAGGATTTGTTTCAGTCATAAAATGGCATGAAGAAGAGGGAAGGGGGGAGAATGAGAAGGGGGTCCGCGTGCGATGTTTGAAGCTAACAGGAAAGTTTATGCATTTGAATTATGGTAAAATCATATAGAAAATAGAAAGGGATGTTTGTGTCCGATGAATACTCATTTTTTCTTTGCTTTAGTACTGCCAGATTCTATTAAGCGTCATTTACATACCCAGACAGATGAACTGAAATCCACGTTTCCATTTAAGAAATGGTTACATCCAGCCGATTATCATATTACAATGGCATTTCTGGGAAATGCCGAAGCTACAATGAAAGAAGAGGCATTGGAGTTAATAAAACACTCACTCGCCAATGAACAGGCCTTTGAACTTGATATTGATGGAATCGATGTTTTTGGCAAAAAAGAAAGCCCCCGTATTTTGTGGGCAGGCGTCAAGCAGGAGGAAAGGCTAAACGCCATCCAGAAGAAAATATATGAATCATGTAAACAGGCGGGCTTTGAACTGGACAAAAAACCATTTAAACCGCATATTACATTGGCCAGGAAATTCGAGGGTGAGCCAACTTTTTCTATCAACAAAGTCCGTCAGCTAGTAAACCCGGAGGAGAAAAGGTTTCAAGCTTCCCAAATTGCTCTCTATCAGACACATCTTGGAGCGTCCCCTTCATACGAACCGGTCTATACAATAAATCTTAAATAATAGAGGAAGATGGGTGGTGGTCGAATGGCACAGCTCATAAAAATACAGGATTACATTTCCCGGTATGAGCAGGATATTTATCGATATCCGTCACAATTTGCAAAGTTAAAAAAACAGCAGTGGGATAAACTGCAGGCTGCCTATCACGCAGGTGAGCTAGAGAATTTGTACAGTCAACCAGCGGAAGAGCAAACTCTGTTCAAAAATGATACCGCAGAGGAAGATCCAAAGGGGATCTTCCGTAAAGTAAAAGGGTTATTCAACCGATCGAACAACCAAGAGAAAGCCGTCGAAGACATACATATCCCGAATCCGGTGATCAATCATAATGTCTTTTCTCTAAGAGTTCCGGCGAATCCAGCCAATTTGGATGAGCTTAAACAGAATTTCTTAAACCAGTTACTTCGTTTTCAAATGAAATGGGGCAGCTCGACGCTTCGTGAAAAGTCATATGTGGACCAGTCATTCTTTCTAGAAGAAAAACTCCGCTTTTTCCTGCAGCGTTTTCCCGACACATTTCTAGTCTTATATAAACCTATTTTTCTGTTGAAAAATGCTCCTATCGAAGTCGACGTCATTTTATTAACGCCGGTCGATGCTTGGTGCATTACTTTTTTGGAAGCGGAAGAGGATGCGGCCTTTATTGGATCGAGCGATCGCTTTTGGCTACGCCGGCATCATAAGTATCCGGACAAAAAAGTTCTCAATCCTTTCTTGGCCGTTAACCGGATGGGAAGTATCGTTACTCAGTTATTTGAGCTATACGAGGTGAATTTGCCGATTAAAAAGGTGGTCCTTTCCCGGAATGGCTATGTGGATTACCCGGAGACTCCATATGACATCGACCTTTTGGATAAACGGCGTTTCCCAGAATGGTTTGACAAGATGCGGTCCATTTCATCTCCGCTTAAGGCGCAACAATTAAAAGGGGCGCAGGCGTTGCTGGATTATTGCCAAACGACTTCAAGCATGCGACCGGAATGGGATGCTGATCAACAACAACCAGAGGGAAATGAGCATGCAGAACCTAAATGAAACCATTTATTTCATAGTGAATCCAGTGGCTGGAAATAAGGGGAGCATGATTATATGGGAAAAAGCCGAAGACATACTGATATCCGAAAATGTTTCCTATGAGGTCTTTTTCACAGAAGCAAAAGGGCAAGCCCTAAGATGGACGAAAGAGATTCTCATGCAAACAAATCAGAAAACAAGGATTATAGCGGTTGGAGGAGATGGAACCTTACACGAAGTCATAAATGGCGCGGCAGCATTTCCTCATGCAGTCATTGGCTCCATCCCAGGAGGCTCCGGCAATGATTATGTAAGAGGGGTACAGAAAACGACAGACCTCGAAGAAGCCCTTTCTCTATTTTTCTGTGATGTCAGCAAGAGCTTGGACATCGGACAGTACAAGACAAAAGGTCATACCGGATATTTTATGAATAGCATAGGGATAGGGATTGATGCCGAAATTACCTATGAAGTGGACCGGTCCCCTCTTAAAAAATGGTTTAACTTTCTCAAAGCGGGTAAATTAATCTATCTATTCATTTTCATTAGAAAATTATTTACATATAAACCGGGCCCTATGGAATTGACGATTGATGGGAAAAGGCGCAGGTTCGAAAAAGTATGGTTCATTGTCATCGCAAACCAGCCTTATTTTGGAGGCGGGATGAAAATTTCCCCAAAGTCAAAGCTAGATGATGGCATATTTGAAGTACTCGCAGTTCATGACCTTTCGCTTTTGAAAGTATTGACGGTGTTTTTGACTGTTTTATGGGGAGGTCACCTCAATATCAAAAATGTGGATTCTTTTTCTGGAAACGTGATATCCGTTAAGGATTTTCGGGCTGCCAAAGTTCAGGCAGACGGAGAAAATGTGGGGATGGATGAGGTAGAAGTAAGGGTCTTGAAGGAGAAAATTTGTGTCATGTTCAAGGGTCGCTGATGGTTAGGCGTTTGGAAATGATTCCTTTGTACTTGTTTTATGAGTATAATCGTTTTATAGTACTTGACGAAGAAACCATTTTTCAACTAAAATTTAATTTATGGCTATTGTAAGATTGCTCAATAGCTATTTTTTATTTTCTTATAAAACAGATGATGTTTTTAATTACGGAATCTGATTCCGATGCACGTATACATGCAGCTTTGCCAGGTGGCGGGCTTTTTAATAAACATTAGTTAGTGGTATTACATACACTAGGTGAACGTACTTACATTTGTATGATTAAGCGAGGAAATCGAAGGTGAGCCAGTTGGAACATTTATTAGGTCAGGAGTGGGATATATCCCCTGCTGGAGGAGCTACAGGAGAAGCTTTTATTGCCGAGAAAGACGGGCAAAAGCTGTTCCTGAAACGAAATTCATCGCCATTTTTAGCTGTTCTTTCAGCTGAGGGCATTGTTCCGAAATTAGTGTGGACAAAACGCCTCGCAAATGGCGATGTAATTACGGCCCAGCATTGGATGGAAGGTAGGGAGCTAACTCAAGCAGAAATGGCCAAAGAAAGGGTTGCCAAACTGCTTCAGAAAATACATCAATCCGACCCTTTATTAAGCATGCTTAAAAGGCTTGGTAAAAATCCTTTACGACCTGAAAGTATACTTACAGACATAGAAGACGGATTATCTACAGAAGTAATGAACCTTCTGATTATTAAACACGCTGTTCATTTTCTAGAGAACAATCTACTATTGATTGACTGCGATGAAAAAGTCGTGTGCCATGGTGATGTAAACCATAATAATTGGCTTATGACCGAAAACGATGGCTTGTTTTTAATTGATTGGGATGGGCCGGTAATCGCTGATCCAGCCATCGATCTGGGCATTTTGCTTTATTCTTATGTTCCACGCAGTGAGTGGGGACAGTGGTTAGCCCGCTATGGTAAGAAACTTGATGCAGGCTTGGAGATGAGGATGAAATGGCATACAGTTTCCCAACTGGTGCTTTCCATCCAATGGCATCATGACAGAGAACGTTATCAAGAAAGAGATGATTTACTAACGAAACTGGAAGCCCTTCTAATGGTCGATTAATTAAATTGATCGATGTCATCGACCCATTGGGACAAGTTGTCCTGATGGGAAGTAATATGTGCTTCCAAGTCTGGGGATCCGATGCCCCTTTGACTGTATTGGTATATTTCTTTCAGTATCGTTTTTACATTTTGATCAATATCCGCATTGATCATCAATGATTTGACCAGTCTTTCAACCTGTTCACATTCAGCAACGGAACCACTGGAGTCCGTGTTTTGGTTGTACAGGATATCCTTTAACAGATTTAATTGGTTTTCATGGGAAAGTGGCATAGCTATCTCTCCTTTCAAATAGTAAAATCAAAGGTTCTCATGATTATGGTGTGTGTTGCAAAAAGTTTTATACATGATAATCGCAGACTGCCGCCTGGATGGCCGGCAGTTTTTTTTCTACAATCGGGAAAGGTGCCATCCATTAACCGAAAAATCAACTTGCGGGAATCCATATTCCCGTGTTATGGTTTGAACGATTATAATATAAATAGGGGTGTCATCATGCGTTTAAGAAATAAACCTTGGGCTGAAGACCGTTTGAATGAATTTCCACAATATGTGATTCAGCAGCCAGTGAGCCATAAAGGTAAATGGCATGAAGTATTCGGTAACGATAATCCGTTATATATTGAAGTAGGTACGGGTAAGGGCCGTTTTATTACAGAAATGGCAAAAGCCCATCCTGATGTGAATTTCATTGGAATTGAAGTATATAGAAGCGTCATCGTTGCGGCACTGGATTTGCTTATTGAAGCAGAAGTGCCAAATTTAAAGCTGTTGAATGTTGATGCAGCGAATCTGGCCGATTATTTTGCAAAGGGCGACGTGGCTCGCGTGTATTTGAACTTCTCCGATCCATGGCCGAAATCCCGTCATGCGAAGCGTCGGTTAACGTATAAAACCTTCCTGGAAACGTATGAAAGCATTCTTCCGGATCAGGGAGAAATTCACTTTAAAACGGATAATCAGGGTCTGTTCGAGTCTTCCTTGAAAAGCATTTCCGAATATGGCATGCTGCTGAAATATGTGAGCCTTGATCTGCATAACAGTGATTTTGAAGGCAATATCATGACGGAATATGAAGAGAAATTCTCAAGTAAAGGCAATGTGATTTATCGTATGGAAGCCAAATTCCAATAAGATTTCAAAGAAAACCAGGCGATGGCGCCTGGTTTTTTTTCTTAGTAACTGAATGGTGGTTATCACCTCACAGCGCTTGCAAAAGAGTTACATGATATCAATTTCAATAAATGGAAGCAGGTGTTAAACTGGAAGGGGAGGGGATAAAATGGAAACTTTACAAATAGGGGAAATTAAACTTACTTGGCTAAATGGCGGAGTGACTCACTTGGATGGTGGCGCGATGTTTGGTGTTGTACCGAAACCGCTTTGGTCCAGGAAATATCCTGTCAATGAAAATAACCAGATAGAATTGCGGACAGATCCGATACTTGTTCAAGCGAACGGGTTAAATATGCTGATAGATTCCGGGATTGGCAATGGCAAGATGAACGACAAGCAGAAACGGAATTTTGGTGTGACGGAAGAATCCGGGGTTATTGAAGATTTGGCTCGACTTGGAATTGAACCGAATGAAATCGATTACATTTTGATGACCCACCTGCATTTCGACCATGCCTGCGGGTTAACGAAGCGTGAGGGTGACGTAGAGGTACCGGTATTCGAACGTGCTGAAATCATCACGACTCAAATCGAATGGGATGAAATGCAATACCCGAACATCCGTTCAAAAAGTACATATTGGAAGGAAAACTGGGAGGCAATTGCCCAACTCGTACACCCCTTTGAAGGGGAATGTGAAATCACGCCAGGTATTAAAATGATTCATACGGGCGGACATAGTGACGGACATGCCATCATCTTGATCGAAGACGGTAAAGACAAACTGATTCATATGGCAGACATCATGCCCACACACGCCCATGCGAATGTGCTTTGGGTCTTAGCTTATGATGATTACCCGATGACCTCCATTTCGGCTAAAGAGAAGTGGATGAAGTATGGTCTGGAGAATGGTGCCTGGTACAGCTTTTACCACGATGCCAGCTATTGTGCCATCAAGTGGGATGGAACTGGGAAAGAGATGAAGGATGAATTAAAAAGGAATAGATAAGAACACAAAAAAAGGGAGGCGATATGGATCGCCTCCTTTTTAATCAATCATGTTGTGCGTTCAATTCTAATATCGTACCTGTTGAAGCATCAGCCACAAACTCGAATTGTTCACGGTTGCCATCGGTATTTCTAGTGATGCCGCCTTTGTATACTTGATAGTCGAGGTCATTTTTTTGATAGCTTTCAGGTTTCATTAAAATCCACGATCCATATATACTTCCATCTTTTCTGACGGTTTCCTTTACCTGAGCCAATACTTTATCAGGAGAAGGCTTAGTTGATTGATCCAAAATTTGTTTTGTGACATAGCCTGTAGCGAAACCGGCTGCTGTTCCTAATAAAAATGTTTTCCAATTCATGAATTTCTCCTCCATTGCTTTTTATTCTTCACTCTATCTAGTATACATAAGAACTCTTTCTTTGACTAACGATTTGAAATTTCACCCATTAGCTGATAAATTTAAACATGCTAGGTGGTAACTATCGTCTAAGTTCGGTAAAATAAATAAGAAAAAGAGTTAAGGGGTAGAGATATGGATCATGAGACTTTAACACTATTTAAAACATTGACGGAATTACCGGGTGCTCCTGGAAATGAGCATGCCGTGCGTAATTTTATGAGAAGTGAGCTTGAGAAGTATTCGGATGAAATCGTCCAGGATGGCCTGGGAAGTATCTTTGGTGTAAAAAGAGGAAATGCAGAAGGCCCAACTATACTAGTGGCCGGGCATATGGACGAAGTGGGCTTCATGGTCACTTCCGTTACGGAAAATGGCATGATCCGCTTCCAGACTCTTGGAGGATGGTGGAGCCAAGTCCTCTTGGCACAACGAGTGGAAATTATCACGGACAACGGTCCGGTAATCGGGGTCATTGGTTCCATCCCCCCACATTTGCTTGAGGAATCGCAGCGTTCGAAACCTATGGATATTAAGAATATGTTGATTGATATCGGTGCAGATGATCAAGAAGATGCGAAAAGAATCGGAATTAAGCCTGGACAGCAGATTGTCCCGATTTGTCCCTTCACACCGATGGCCAATGAAAAGAAAATCCTTGCGAAAGCATGGGATAATCGTTATGGTTGCGGCCTTGCGATTGAACTATTGAAAGATTTGAAGGATGAAAAATTACAGAATATTTTATATTCGGGAGCTACGGTTCAGGAAGAAGTGGGATTAAGGGGCGCCCAAACGGCTGCCCACATGATTAAACCGGATATCTTCTTCGCCTTGGATGCCAGCCCGGCAAATGATATGTCCGGCAACAAAAATGAATTTGGACAGCTAGGTAAGGGTGCACTATTGCGTATTTTAGACCGGACGATGGTCACTCATCGCGGCATGAGGGAATTCATTCTCGATACGGCAGAATCGAATGACATCCCCTATCAATATTTTGTGTCCCAAGGTGGAACGGACGCTGGGAAAGTCCATATTGCCAATGATGGGATTCCGAGCGGCGTAATTGGGATTTGCTCCCGTTACATTCATACACATGCATCGATGATCCATATTGATGATTATGCGGCTGCCCGTGAATTGATTGGGAAATTGGTTCGTGCTTGTGATAAAACGACATTTGAGACATTGAAGAATAACGGATGATAATGAAAGCTGAAATGGAGGGGACGCCCTTCTATCAGCTTTTTTTTCATAGAGGGAAGGACATACATATGAAGATTGCAGTAGGCAGTACAAATCCGGCTAAGGTTCAGGCCGTAATGGAGATTTTTAAAGAAGCAGACGTCATCTCGGTCCAGGTGGAAAGTGAGGTATCTGACCAACCATTTTCTGACGAAGAAACCTTAAATGGAGCCGTGAACCGCGCTCGTAATTGTCTGATCGAAAGAGATGCCGATATCGGAATTGGCCTTGAAGGTGGCGTCGTCAAAATGGAGCGGGGATTATTTGTATGCAACTGGGGGGCAATGGTTACGAAGGATGGCGACATCTTCATTGCCGGGGGAGCTAGAATCCCGCTCCCCGAAAGAATTGCTAAACGCTTGGAAAATGGGGAGGAACTTGGTCCGGTTATGGACGATTTCACCAAGAGGGCGAATATCCGCAAAAAAGAAGGGGCAATCGGGATATTTACAAATGAACGGATTACCCGAGCTACCATGTTCGGAAATATTATGGAAATGATAGTCGGTCAATGGGAATATAAGAAAAATCATGATGAAAGCTGAGACTGCCATGACAGAGCATACATTGACAGGATTTTAGGATATCGGCGCTGGTAATATAGAAAACAAGGGAGGGGAAAGCCATATGGGGTGGGTTGAATCCATTCAAAAGGCCATCGACTATTTAGAGGAGCATTTGCTCGAGGACTTGACCATCGAGGACATTTCCTGTCAGGCGAATGCTTCAGCTTTTCATTTTCAGCGGACGTTCACCATCTTGACGGAGATATCCGTTGGAGAATACATCAGGCGCCGTAGATTGACTTTGGCTGCCCAGGAGCTGGTAAGCACCAATGGCAAGGTCATTGATGTAGCCTATAAGTATGGCTATGACACTCCCGAGGCTTTTTCAAAAGCTTTTCGCCGGCAGCATGGAGTACCTCCAAGCGAAGCCCGAAAGTATATGGGAAAGCTGACATTCTATGAACGCCTGGTTATCCAGGTGGTTCTAAAAGGGGCGGAACCGATGAAGTATAATATCATTGAAAGAGATTCCTTTCGTGTGATGGGGATCAAGCGGGAATTTTTATTAGAGAACGAAGGAAACCTAATTGGAATTCCGAAGCTTTGGGACGAGGTGAATTCGGACGGTACCAGCGATCGCTTAGGAAAGTTAAACAATGGCCGAATAAAAGGATTGCTAGGCGTGTGTGACGCTAGCTCAGAAAAGGAACATAAGGGTTCAATGGAGTACTGGATAGCGACGGAGTCTGACGGGAGGGTCCCCAAAGAGTTTTCAGTAATGATGATACCAACTTCCAAGTGGGTTGTCTTCGAGGTCAATGGCCCAATGCCTGAGGCCATGCACAAGGTTTGGAAACAAATCTTTTCGGAATGGTTCCCGACAAGCGGCTATGAACATGCCGGGACACCTGAATTGGAAGTGTACGCCGATGAGGATTCTACAGCCGCCGATTATTACTCCGAGATTTGGATTCCAATTAAATAGATAAAAAAAGGCTTGTGGAAAAGTGTATCCTGCAAGCCTTTTTTTATAAATGTGATAAGCACTCTATAAGACGGGAGCGATGAGAAAGTGAATTTCGGTAGTGAAGGTTTACTTTCCTTCTTCAAATATATAAGACAGTACCTTTAGAGCTTGGTTCACGGACTCGACCGTGACGCTTGCTTTTTCGGATAGTTCTTTAAGGGCGTGGTGGTGCAATTCAGGGCGAATCAGGATAAGGGGTTTGCCAAGTGAGATGGCGGTGCTTGCATCCATGGCAGTATTCCACTGCTTATACTTTTCACCAAATAGCGTGATGACAAGATCAGCTTGCTTCATCATTAGGCCTGTACGTAAATTGTTGATTTGAGAAGCAGCAGCATCTTTTAAGATAGGAGAAGGCTGACTCCCCAGAATATCCTCCCCGATATTATCGGAGCGTTCATGATTTTCCATTGGCCCGACAAATTCCAACGGTAGCTTTAAGGCAACTGCCTTTTCTTTTAATTCGCTTCTCCAATTTGAATGGATTTCTCCAGCAAGATAAACCGTTAATTTCATGATGATCCTCCTTAGTGTCTAATTTGCTTACATTGTATCATGTTTTAAGAAAATGGATGGTTTTCATAAATTAGGATATAAGTAAATGTAAGTTGATTTTTTGCCAAAGGAGGGGAGCATCTTGAGCGTCCCGCCCCCAAAGAAATTTCTATTAGTCTTTCTAATGTGCTTACTGATGGCGGGTTGTTCTGGAAATGAAGGGCAGATTGAGAAAGCTGTGAAGGCTACGGTATCAGTTTTTCGTAATGAAGCGCTGCAACCGAATACAGAAGTGGGCCGAATAAAGGTGAATCTACCTAAAAAATTCAAAATAGAAGAGGAACATGATAATAATTTAATTCTGAAACGTGGTAATCAGGCCTATATATTGTTCGTTAACCCAAACGAAAATAGTGACAGCTCACGATTATTCTTGACGGCAAAGGAACAGCAAACCGATTATTTAGTACTCGAGTCCTTTCAGACTGATGATAAATTCGGTTTCCTTTCGATTATTGAGTCAGCAGAAGAAAAATATGAGCTTGCTGTAGGAAGTGGGGGAGTCAAGATGACAACGGAGACAAGCTCGGAAAATTTGAAAAAAGAAGCGGAGAAAATGATGAAAATCGTCTCATCTGTACCACAAAAATGAGAAAAGGTCCGGATTAACCTTGCCGGACCTTTTGTGTTCCCTTAGAATCCGTATTAATGGTTGATTGATTCGGAGTCTGGTATGATGTAAATATAAAATAACATGATGGATATATAGAGCTGGAGGTAAATGTAGATGGAAAACTTACAAACTGTGGAACAATACGATGTATTAAAAAATGAAGGGAAACATATTTTCCTTTTCTCGGCAACATGGTGTGGAGATTGCCGAGTGATCGAACCAATTTTACCGGAAATAGAAGCAAAATTTCCTGAATTCACGTTCATTCATGTAGATCGTGATAAATTCATTGATGTATGCGCCGCTAATGATGTATTTGGAATCCCGAGCTTTATCGGATACGAAAACGGTAAAGAACTTGGCAGATATGTGAGCAGGGACCGTAAGACCCAAGAACAAATCGAAGAATTCATTCAATCATTATAATGACAAGTCCCCTTCCTTAGGGGATTTTTCAATGGATAGGAGGGTCAACCATGAAAATGGATAGCAAAAAGTTGAAAAACATCTTAAAGGAACGCTTGGCGGATGAAAATCGTACATTCGCATTCGATAGCAAAAAGGACACGTTGCGAATTGATAATACAAAGACCGGCAAAGGCATAACGGTTGAACTTCCGCCTGTACTTGCAAATTACGAAAATATTCAAGAAAAGGCCATTGATGAAATCGTCTATTATGTGGATGAGGCACTGAATGTAATGGGAGAAGAGCATAGCATGGAAGGGAAGGAGAAATTCATCTTCCCTGTTATCCGATCAACTTCTTTCCCAATGGAGGCAGAAGAGGGTAATCCTTTTTTATTCGACGATCATACTGCCGAAACACGGGTTTTTTATGCACTGGATTTGGGGAAAACCTATCGACTGATCGATGAAAAAATGCTTCAGCGTGAAAATTGGCAGGGAGACCGGATTCGTGAGATTGCCCGTTTCAATGTACGCTCCCTTACGACTAAAGTGAAGTCGGATGTCGTTGCGGGTAACACTTTTCACTTTTTGAATACAAATGATGGCTATGATGCGAGCCGAATTCTTAATGAATCATGGCTTCGTGAAATGAAGGAACAGATTTCCGGGACCATGGCTGTGGCCATTCCGCACCAAGATGTCATTATCATTGCCGATATTCAAAATGAGACAGGCTATGACGTGCTCGCACAAATGGCGATGAGCTTCTTTGCTAGCGGCCACGTCCCAATAACCGCATTATCCTTCCTCTATGAGGAAGACGAGTTGGAACCGATCTTCATTATGGGTAAAAATAAAAAACGTGAACAATAAGAAAGTATGGCTCCTGTCTGTTGGATCGATATCCAACTCGGCAGGGGTCTTTTTTTGCTTTAAGACGTGTCCTTTTGTAGGGGGATATACTATCTTGTATTAAAACTTAATCTCTTTGTAAACTCTGTTTAACAGAGGTGTTTTATTTAAATAGTAGACTATTTTAATAGAATGCGTTTAAACTCTTTTCAGAAGGGGTTTAATAGGATAAGAGTTATGTGAAAATGGGATGACTTTTGAGAGAATTTTCAAAAAAATACATACATATCCCTATTCCATTTAATTTCTCTCGATATTTTAAAAATTACTGGTAGAATTAGTTACATAACTTCAGATAGTGGAAAGAGTGATAGTTTTGAAATGGCTAAATAAGATGAAAAAGTGGTTCCAAGCAGAAGAAATTATTGAGATTGAAGAAATAATCATAGATGAACCAATTGATGAAGAGACTCTAAAGAGTATGGATTTTTCCAAACTTCCGAAAACGAAGAAAGAAGAAATTGAAGCGTATAATCAAACGGTAGCAAAAATGACTCAGATGAAGGAACCGGATACGAAAATCCTGTTTCAATATCCCAAAGGGGAATTTAAGTTTCCTCTGATACCGGATAAGGAAAAACGTGAGCGAAAACCTCGGGAAAAAAGAAAAGATGAGTGGGAACATAAGCAGGAAAAAGAGTCGTATGAATCAAAAAGGCCTGCGCAGAATTCAGAACTGAAACGAAAGAATGCCGAACGTATAGCTACACAGAAAATAGTACCATCTAATACACCATTCCGACCGACAGAAATCCCTTCACCTGTTTATGGATTTCGTAGGCCTGAAAAAAAAGTGGTCAAATCAGTTGAATATGAATTGGAGAGCAAATTTCCTGTTCTTAAAAAAGAAGCGCCTGAGGTTCAAACGTATATCCCAAACGATATAAATGAAGCTCCTTACGAGGAATTAACCTTTGAACCTTCCGTTCTTGTACCAGAACAAATAGAAGAAAGAAAGGAAGAGGTTATTTCTGAGATTCCAGCCTATACACGCCGGGATATGGAAAATGATCCAGAGGGAACCCCAGGTGCTCCGGAAGTATCTGTAGGAGAACAACCTGTAAATCAGGATGTTGTCCAACCGGGAACGAGTCGGGTGGAGTTTGGTCAGGAAGTGGCGGTTGGCATAATGGAACCCGTTGTAACTCCTGATGACGTTTCAACTGATATAGCTAAACCGTCATATGTCGAGGAGCAAGCGACCGATGCACCTGTCCTGGAAGAAACGAAACCAGAAATGGAAGAGCTACCCAGAAGTAAGAAGAAGCATATTCCATTCAATGTGATGATGTTAAAACAGGACCGTGAAAAAACCACTTTCCTAAATAGTTTCAAAGCGGAAAAAAAAAGCCCTGAAACAGAGAGGGGAGTAGTCTTGGTTGATAGGAAGCCTGCTGAAAAGACTGAAACAACAAGGGAAATGGAGAAAGACGAACCTGCTCCGGTTGCTACAGAAGTGCAGGTTGTAGGAGATGCCATTCAACATAGTGATTCAACTGAACCGCAAAAGACCGAAGAACCACATTATGAACCCGTAATGACGATGAACCGTGAGTATTTGGATGATTCATCAGATGAATCATCAGTAGAGACGAACGAAGCACCCGTTTCGAAGAGTATTCCTGAAGTGACCGATATGGAGTTCGAGGAAAAAGAAGCGGTGATTGCCCGCGAGGTCATGGAAGATAAGCCAGCCATTGCGGAACCAATTGAGCCTTTGGAAGAAGAAGAAACTCCTTATTATGTATTCCCGAAAATCGAATTATTGACGCCACCCACTTATGCAGAGCATGATGATGAGTGGCTCGAAGAACAGACCGTCTTGCTGGACGAGACACTGAAAAACTTCAATGTCCGGGCAAAAGTCGTGAATGTGACACAAGGTCCGGCGGTCACTCGTTTCGAGGTCCATCCGGAACCGGGTGTGAAAGTGAATAAAGTCACGAACCTCATGGATGATATCAAGTTAAGTTTAGCGGCTCAGGATATGCGAATGGAAGCTCCGATTCCAGGTAAGCATACCATCGGCATTGAAATTCCGAACAGGAAGAGTAAGCCGGTATTTTTGCGTGAGGTTTTGGAGAGTACTGAGTTTCAAGAGCATGAATCTCCGCTCGCCGTCGCACTGGGATTGGATATATCAGGTCAACCAATCATAACGGATTTAAGAAAGATGCCGCATGGTCTGATCGCAGGTCAAACGGGATCGGGGAAAAGCGTTTGTATCAATACGATGTTGGTGAGTTTGCTGTATAAAGCTACGCCACAGGAACTGAAATTGCTGTTAATCGATCCGAAAATGGTCGAGCTTGCTCCTTATAACCAAATTCCCCATTTGGTCAGTCCGGTCATTACGGATGTTAAGGCGGCAACAGCGGCTTTAAAATGGGCAGTCGAGGAAATGGAACGACGGTATGAGCTATTTGTCCATGCGGGCGTCAGGGATATCAGCCGTTTTAATGATCAAGCTGAAAAAGCTGGACAATATTCCAATAAGCTTCCTTATATTTTAGTCATCATTGATGAATTGGCCGATTTAATGATGATGTCCCCGGCAGATGTCGAGGAAGCAATCTGCCGCATTGCCCAGAAAGCCCGCGCTTGTGGTATCCATTTAATTGTGGCGACTCAGCGTCCGTCTGTCGATGTCATCACAGGTTTAATCAAAGCCAATATCCCGACACGAATCGCTTTTTCGGTTTCTTCCCAAGTCGACTCACGTACCATCATCGATAGTGGCGGGGCAGAAAAACTCTTGGGAAGAGGGGATATGTTATTTGCAGAGAACGGTTCGTCAAAGACTGTGCGTCTACAAGGAACATTTGTGAGTGATGAAGAAATTGATCAAGTAGTCAATCATGTTAAATTGGAACAGAAACCAAAGTACTTATTTGAGCAAGAAGACCTGTTGAACCGTGCTCAAGTTACAGAAGAAGCGGATGAGTTGTTCTTCGAGGCATGTGAATTTGTCGTCCATCAGCAAGCTGCTTCTGCTTCCAGTGTCCAAAGGCGTTTCCGGGTGGGATACAACCGTGCAGCCCGTTTAATAGAAATGATGGAACAGCAGGGCGTGGTCTCTGAATCAAGGGGTAGCAGGCCCCGTGATGTATTGATCACAGAGGAAGAACTTGAATTTTTACACGTGAATTAAGAGAACCTAACAATAGGATTCTGTATATAATGTAAAGGGCGAAATCACAATTTTTCAGCCTAGGGAGTGGAAAAGCCAATGATTTGATAAATTGGCATCTCCCTGACATGGATGAATGGTTAAAAAGATGATATAATATATTTTTGTCGATGATTAATATAAAAATTACGTATAAAACCTAGGCGAAAATCACAGTTCGGGCAAGTTTCGTAATGAAAAACAAATAAAAGATGACGTCATATACTGTCATACAGATAGACGATTGGTGGAGGTTCGTTATATGACTGCTTACCATTTTGTAGGTATTAAAGGTTCGGGAATGAGTGCTCTTGCTCAAATATTGCATGATATGAATATTCAAGTGCAAGGTTCCGACTATGAAAAAGAATTCTTTACACAAATAGCGTTAGAAAAAGCTGGTATTAAAATCCTTCCTTTCAATGAGGAAAACATTCAACCAGGCATGACCATCATTGCAGGTAATGCGTTCCCGGATTCCCATCCAGAAATCGTGAAGGCGATGGAACTTGGTTTACCAGTTATCCGTTATCACCGTTTCCTTGGTGATTTCATGAAAACCTTTACGAGTGTGGCCGTTACTGGGGCACATGGTAAAACCTCAACGACAGGCTTGTTGGCCCATGTTATGGGTGGTGCAAAACCAACATCTTACCTAATTGGGGATGGAACGGGAAAAGGAATCGTGGATTCTACTTACTTCGTATTCGAAGCATGTGAATATCGCCGTCATTTCCTTTCTTATTATCCGGATTATGCCATCATGACGAACATTGACTTTGACCATCCAGATTATTATGCGAATGTGGAAGATGTCTTTGAAGCATTCCAAACAATGGCTCTTCAGGTCAGCAAAGGAATCATTGCTTGCGGAGATGATGAGCATTTACCGCAGATCCAAGCAAAAGTGCCGGTCATTTTCTACGGATTTACGGAAGGAAACGATTTTCAAGCAAAAAATGTTACAGTGACTCCAGAGGGGACTACATTCGATGTGAATGTAAGAAATACGTATTATGATACATTCACCATTCCTACTTTTGGTAAGCACAGTGTGTTGAATGCTTTAGGCGTGATAGCACTTTGTAAATATGAAAACTTGGATACGGAAGCCGTGAAAGCTCAGTTACTGACCTTTGGTGGCGTAAAACGCCGATTCTCTGAAAAGGAAATTGAAGGTCAAATCATCATTGATGATTATGCACATCACCCAACTGAGATCTCAGCAACCGTTGACTCAGCACGACAAAAATATCCAGAGCGTGAAATTGTAGCGGTCTTCCAACCACATACATTCTCAAGAACGCAAGCATTTCTGGATGAGTTTGCTGACAGCTTGAACCTAGCTGATAAAGTATACTTATGTGAAATCTTTGGATCAGCCCGTGAACATCATGGAAAGTTATCGATTGAAGATCTTCAGGAGAAAATTCCTGGTGCCGAGCTTATTACGGAGGAAACAACAGCACAATTGCAAAAACATAAAAATAGTGTGGTATTATTCATGGGTGCAGGGGATATTCAAAAATTCCAGGCGGCCTATGAGGAGTCACTGCAGGTTAAATAAAAAACGACCAACCTGATTATCGGGTTGGTCATTTTTTATGCAATTCGAGACTTTTGGTGATTCAAGTCATTTTAAATTTTCTGGATTTAGTGATTCAAGCTCTGGTATGACAAAGCGTCCATCTTTACGAATCAGTACATCATCAAAGTAGATTTCCCCTCCACCGTATTCAGGGCGTTGGATGTTAACTAAATCCCAGTGGATGTTTGAGTGGTTGCCATTGAAGGCATCATCGTAACATTGTCCCGGTGTGAAATGGAAACTTCCATCAATTTTTTCATCAAAGAGGATATCTTGCATTGGATGTAGAATATAAGGATTGACACCAATCGCAAATTCACCCACATATCGTGCGCCTTCATCTGTATCAAAGATTTTGTTGATGCGTTCAGTATCATTGGCCACCGCATCAACAATCTTCCCATCCTTGAATGTTAACTTCACGTTTTCAAAAGTAAAACCCTGGTAAGGAGATGGGGTATTGTAGGAAATTACTCCATTAATCGAATCCTTAACGGGTGCCGTGTAGACCTCACCATCAGGAATATTCATTTCACCAGCACATTTAATCGCTTTAATGTCTTTAATGGAGAAGGATAAGTCTGTTCCGGGACCTGTTAAGCGGACTTTATCTGTTTTATCCATTAAGGTCACAAGGCTATCCATGGCATCGCTCATCTTGCCATAGTCGAGGTTGCAGACTTCGAAGTAGAAATCTTCGAATGCTTCCGTACTCATTTTGGCCAATTGAGCCATAGAATTTGTCGGGTAACGAAGCACAACCCACTTAGTTTTCGGTACGCGGATGTTTTTATGTACTTTTCCGATCGTTTGACCGTGGAGTGACACTTTATCTGCAGGAACGTCGGATTGCTCATTGATATTGTCCCCGGCACGAAGCCCGATATAAGCATCCATCTGGCTCATCACGTTCGCTTCGAATTCACCCATCATCTTGTATTGTTCTTCCTGAGCTCCCATCAACAAGGCACGGTCCACCTGATGGTCCTTTAAGAGGACGAATGGGTACCCATTAGCTGCATAGGCTTCTTTTACAAGAGCATTAACAAGTTCACGCTGCAAACCAAAGTTTTCAATTAAGATTTTTTCACCTTTTTGTAGTTTCACAGAATAATTTATCAAATTGTGTGCAAGTTTTTCGATTCTAGGATCTTTCATGTAGAATACCTCCATTATTTTAGTTGTATGGTTCTATCATACCTGATTTACTACTGGAATTTCATCTAGAGTTCTTATAATTGTCAAAATAATTACCAGAACAGGTATTGATAGGGTATATCGAATAAAAAAAAACGTTTATAATAATAAGGAAGGGGTAATTAATAACTAAACAGATACTAAATATGTCGATTTTTTCGGAGGTGTTCCAATGGAGATCATATTATACGTAAGTGCTGCAGTTGTAGCAATAGCTTTCTTGGTCCTTGTTATCTTCTTAACAAAGGTACTTACATCATTACAAACTACCTTGGACAGCGTTGCCCGGACGCTTACAGGACTTGAAGGCCAAATGCAAGGCATAACGGTTGAAACTACCCAGTTACTACATAAAACAAACTCGTTAGCTGAAGACTTGCAACAGAAATCTGAAAACCTAAACACAGTGGTGGATGCAGTGAAGGATGTAGGGACTTCCATCTCTAGCTTTAATACATCTGTCCAAAAGGTTTCTAATAAAGTACAAGCAGAAATCGATAACAATCAAGAACGAATTTCCCAAATTGTTCAATGGAGTAACGTGGCAATGGAAATTCGGGATAAATGGAAAATGAGAAATAAACAATCTGCCCCCACTGCCTATGAAAAGGCAGAGATAGAAAGAGAAGCGCTAGAAACTGATAACTTACCTAAAAAAAGATTTTTACGTTCTAGGTCTTAACATCCAGGTTAATAAAAAAAACTGAAAATCGAAAGGGGAATGTTACATGACTCAAAAAGAATATCCTACAAGCGAATATCAAAAATCATATGAGGAAGCTCGCGATTCGATCAATTCAAAGGATTTTATGATTGGTGCCTTAATCGGCGGAATGATCGGGGCGGCTACAGCTTTATTCATGGCTCCGAAGACAGGTAAGGAATTAAGAAGTGACTTCAATGAGCAAGCTAAGAGCCTTTCTGAGAAAACTAAGAGCCTTTCCGAAAAAACAGAGAAGCTAAGACAAGCTGCGATGGAAAAAGGAACAGTATTGGCTGATACCGCTAAAGAAAAAACAGGAACAGTCACTGAATTGGTTTCTAGTAAATCTTCAGATATCGTCAATAAAGTGAAGAACCTAAAAACAGGAAAAGACGAAAATGGCGATGCAGCTGATGATACAACAAACTCTAGCAATAAGGATATTGATGTAACGGGAACTTCCGATTCAAAAATTGTAGCCGTGGAAACTAATATGCCTGATGGTAAAGACAATAAGTCAAAAACTACTCAAGCAGATCCAACTAGCGGTAACAAAAATACAGCCAAATTAAAACTGGATGAAGCAAAAAAAGCTTTCGATGAAACGGAAAATAAATTAAAAAAATAATGGATGGTTTAGTCGCTCGTTGATTGCGAAGGTATGCTGAAAATTTTTAAAAAGGACGATGAAGTGGTAAGATACCTTCATCGTCTTTTTTTATGAAACGAAAGGGGTCAACACACATGACAATCACTAAAATCGAAACAGAAGAACAATTCAATAAGCTTGTGGAAGAGGATATGTTTTTACTTTTTAAGCATAGCCTAACTTGCCCAGTAAGCGCAGAGGCTTTTGATCACTATCAAAAATACGTCGCAGAGCACCCACAGGTTAAAACGGCCTACTTAGCCGTGCAAGAAGCGCGTCCGCTTTCCAACCATATAGCTGAAACCTATGAAATCAAACATCAATCACCACAAGCTATTCTTTTTAAAAATGGAAAGCCTGCATGGAATGATTCCCACTGGCGCATTACATATGACTCTTTGGACAAAGTGATTTCTAAATAAGTTTTATGGGGCTGTTTATCCGCAGGTGAATAAATAGTGAGAGGCAGAAACGTTGATGAACAACATTTCTGCCTCTTTTTTTTTGGATGATCAGGCTTGTTCACATAAGAACAGCCGCATTAAATATTGGTAGGCCAAAGGATTTTTAATTGATCACCAGGAGATATTTTATCGTAAAAAGTAGTTTCCTGCTCATTTTTAAGGAGGATGAAGCGGCTATTTCCTGCTGTAGGCATGGAGATTTCCACATGGCGGAAAAGGTCCTGGAAAATAAACGGTTCCACTTTACGTTCAATTATTGTAAGATCATCATTTGGTTGAATGATGTCCGTTTCCTTTAATGGTTCGTCGCCTCGACGGATTTCGGTCAGTTTCTTGGTGAGGATGACTTGTTTACCTTCAAAAAAAACAGGGATGTTGAAGGTTTCCTCAATCTGCAGAGCTTCCATTACATCGTTTAGTGTAGGAAGGGGCGGATTGATCAGTTCAATTTCATCAGCATCTTCAAAGGTATACGATAGTTTAGTTGCAAGTCCATTTTTACTGAGTTCCCCAATCCAAGAGGGAAGCTGAACAGGTTTTCCATTTAATTTAATAGAAAATGGTTCAAGGCAAGAGAGCAGTTCGGATAGGTGAAGCTCTTTGACCAACTCTAGGATTGTTGCGGGCATACGGCAAAATATTTGGTCATGATCTTCAATCAATTCATGAACGGCCGCTGCTTTCCCGTTTCTTGTGATGGAAGCCTCAATGGTATACTCTGTACCGTTAAGAATCACTTTTTTTCTAGGGATATCATCCAGTACGTCGAGTATACGTAAAACGGCCGGCTCACCATCTTCCCCTTTTGAGGTTGCGATGATGTCTCCATTCTTCACTGTATCGTCCAAGGAAGCTTCCACGCCGTTTAAAGTAATGACCGCTCTTTTTCCGTGTTTTCCGGGAAGGGTAATTTGGTTTCCATTGATATGTACGATTTTAGCCATGCCCGGTTTTCCATATAAATGACTCATCTTTATACCCGCAGTGAGGAGGCAATCACCTACTGATGTTTGTTTCATATCAAACAAACGGATAGGGTGGCCGTCAACAGTGATACTCAAGTACTGAATTGGATTTTTATCGGCGGCAATGGCAATGCCAATCGGCGTGACCAATTCAGGCCCTTTCTGGATGGTAGTTGATATGCGAAGGTTCTGGATAGCCTCGGTGTCACGGATTGCGACTCGGTTACTAGGTAAGTTTAATTTTTCAGCTAAAAGTCGACACAAATCAGGTGTCTGGCTCCCACCTCCGACAAGCATGACAGCTTTTGGTGAGCTTTCATTATTCAAGGCAAGAATTTCTGAACTGATGGCTTCTGCCAATCTATCGAGTGCAGGATGAATGTTCTCGATGATTTCACGGCTAGCAAGTTCAGTTGAAAATCCAAGGATATCGGTGACTGTTATTGAATCCTGCCCCAGTAGTTCCCTTTTCGCTTTTTCCGCATGCGGGAAATCAAGGAGAAGGTGGTCACTGATGGCCTCGGTGATTTCATCCCCGGCAATCGGGACCATTCCGTAAGCTATGATGGTTCCTGAATCTGTCAAGGCAATATCGGATGTCCCTGCACCTATATCGACCAATGCAACATTCAAGCGGCGCATGGACGGGGGAATCAGGACATTGATTGCAGCGATTGGCTCCAGAGTAAGAGCCTGCATCTCCAAACCAGATCTTTTTAAGGCAGCCAAAAGGGATTCCACGACGACCTTTGGAAGGAAAGTGGCGATGATTTCAACAGACGCTTCTGCGCCGCTCTGATCAATCAGACTTCCGATTTCCTGTCCATCCAGGCGATAGTATAAAACCGAATAACCAACACAATAATAAGTGGATTGGGAGTCCGATTGTTCAGCTACGATGGCCTGTGCTTCCTGGACAGCACTAAATTCGAGATGGAGGACATCATCATGCGTCAACATCGGTTTGCCAACTATATCGATGGACGTCTTCGCCCGTTCCGTTTTTAATGCCCTTCCGGCTGCGGCGACGGAAACCTGACTTAAAGGACCGTGCGTTTCCTCCAGTTTATCCTTAATGTGAGAAATGACCTTGGCTACCGCTAATACATCGTGGATTTGCCCGTCGAGCATGGCGCGCTCTGAGTGTTCTTCTGATAAAATATCGATTATATTATAGCTTTCCTGTTCTTTTTCTAATATAATTCCAACAACGGAACGCGTTCCAATGTCTAAGGCAAACAGTTTTTCGTGCATAGTAACACCTTCTTTATATGTAATTTATACTTTAGTGCTGAAAAGCGTTTAATTATTAAAGAAAAAAGTAGTGACATTTATAAAGATTTCATTTATAATTGTTTTTATTATACATGATTTATTATTAAAATTTTATAGCTTAAATTATCGATTGAAATGAGTGAAAATTCGAACAGGTCTAAAGTGCGAGTTTTTATCGTAAAATCGTTGATATTTTAAAAAACGAAGGGATGGATTTGGAATGAGCAACAAAGAGCTTGATGGATTACGTAATCAATTGGATGATGTAAACCTTCAGTTATTACAACTGATTAATCAACGGGCAGGAATAGTGCAAGAAATTGGCCGCGTTAAAGAAAAACAGGGTGTAAACCGCTACGATCCAGTCCGTGAAAGAACAATGTTGGATCTTATCGAAGCAAATCATGAAGGCCCTCTTGACCTTGGTTCGATTAAACATATTTTCAAGGAAATCTTTAAATTGGGCTTAGAACTTCAAAAAGATGATCAGAAGAGGACACTTCTTGTTTCTAGAAAACAAAAACCGGAAGATACAATCATCGACATCAAAGGAGAACTTGTCGGGAATGGCATTCCTAGTTTTGTATTCGGTCCATGTGCTGTGGAATCTTACGAACAAACGGCTGCAGTTGCTGAAGTCATCAAAGCAAAAGGCCTGAAGCTTATGCGTGGTGGTGCATATAAACCACGTACATCTCCATATGATTTCCAAGGACTTGGTCTAGAAGGATTACAGATCCTTAAGCGTGTTGCCGATGAATATGGTTTGGCAGTCATCAGTGAAATCGTAAGCGCGAATGACATTGAAGCAGCGATTGATCATATCGATGTCATCCAAATCGGTGCGCGTAACATGCAAAACTTCGATTTATTGAAAGCGGCAGGTGCTGTAAATAAACCGGTTCTTCTAAAACGCGGACTTGCAGCTACAATCGAAGAATTCATTCATGCGGCGGAATACATCATGTCACAGGGGAATGGAAACATCATTCTATGTGAACGTGGAATCCGTACATATGAAAAAGCAACAAGAAATACTCTTGATATCTCTGCTGTTCCAATATTGAAACAAGAGACTCACTTACCAGTCATGGTGGATGTGACCCATTCTACTGGACGACGTGACCTTCTGTTACCAACGGCAAAAGCAGCTCTTGCAATCGGTGCGGATGGAGTCATGGCGGAAGTTCATCCAGACCCTTCCGTTGCATTATCTGATTCTGCACAGCAGATGGACTTCAAACAATTCGACGATTTCTACAACGAAATTAAACGATTGAATTGGGTTACAGTTTAAGAGAGAATATTTAAAAAATATATTCATTCGGCCCTTGCCATCTTGGCAAGGGCTTTTTTTAATGGTAAAATGCTTGTTTTTGCAGAAAAAGTCCTGAAATAGGCACTATTGGATTGCAGGAAAGATTCTACTATCGTATGATAAGTAACAAGATGAGGACTGTTCTGAATTAGGATCATACATAATGAAGATGTCAATGAAAGCGTTACTCGTATAAAATATGAAAGATTACTTTAAAAGAAATGGACTGCATTGTAGTCTGATCATTCCTATATAGATCTTCCGTATAAGAAAAATGCGTATAAAAGAATCTTCTTTGAAATATTTGATGCTTTATTGGAAAAAATGAAACAAAGTGGAGGAATTAAATAATGAATAACATAACTATTTATGATGTGGCACGCGAAGCAAATGTTTCGATGGCCACCGTTTCTCGCGTAGTAAACGGGAATCCGAATGTTAAGCCTGCAACAAGAAAGAAAGTAGCAGATGTGATTAGCCGGTTAGGGTATCGTCCTAACGCAGTGGCGCGTGGACTAGCTAGCAAGAAGACAACGACAGTAGGAGTTATCATCCCGGATATTTCGAGCATCTTTTTTGCGGAACTGGCTCGTGGTATTGAAGATATAGCGTCCATGTATAAATACAATATCATTTTAAGCAGTTCTGATGAGAATATAGATAAGGAATTTCATCTGTTGAATACGATGTTGGGCAAACAAGTGGATGGTATCGTATTTATGAGCGGAAACATTACGGAAGAGCATGTAAAAGAGTTTAAGAATTCACCGGTACCAATCGTATTGGCAGGATCTGTCGAAGAAAGCGGGCAAGTACCATCAGTCAATATTGACTATGAAGCGGCTGCATTCGATGCTGTTATGTCCTTCGCGAAAAATGGTCACAAGCTAATTGGATATGTAACGGGTAATCTATCCGCTCCTATTAATGAAATGAAATTAACCGGTTACAAACGGGGGTTGAAAGAAGCGGGGCTTCCCTTTAATGAGAGCTATGTGGTTGAAGGTGATTATACATATGATTCAGGTATTGAATCCTTTGATAAGTTTCTTGAAGCCGAAGAGAGACCGACAGCGATCATTGTCGGAACGGATGAAATGGCCCTTGGCATCGTACACGCCGCTCAGGACAAAGGTTTTAATGTACCAGAAGACTTTGAGGTAATCAGCTTTGACAATACAAGGTTAACCCTGATGGTTCGCCCGCAGATTACGACCGTCGTACAGCCTTTGTATGATATTGGGGCTGTATCCATGAGGTTGCTAACTAAATTGATGAACCAAGAATTGGTAGAGGGTCAGGAAAAGGTAATACTGCCGCACCGGATTGAAAAACGTCAATCAACGAAATAATCAGTTAGAGAGTGTCCATATGGGCACTCTCTTTTAAATGGGGTAAATGCGTAATCCAATCAAGGTTCGACCATTTAGTCATCCGTATTGCTTGTTGATGTTTGTTTAGCAGAACGGATGGGATAGAGTGCTTTTTCGAGCGTTTGGGCATTCTTTTCCGTTATGGCTGATTTTCTAGGAATGGGTTCATATATATCCTGTAGGTCATCCCACTCAATTGGAAGGGTCACAGGAGCTTCTGGCTGCCATGTATCGATCCATTCCCTTGATAGGGGCCCAGATATATCATTGTTGGTCATTTCGAGCCAGACCCTAGACCAGGCTCTTGGTACGACGCGCCATATATCATATCCACCGCCCCCAACGGCAATCCAGCGACCCTCGCAATACTTATGGGCCATTTCATGTGCTAATTTAGGTATTTCCCTATAGATATTCATGGTTGCTGACAAGTGAGTAAGCGGATCATAATAATGAGAATCGGCACCATTTTGTGTTAATATGACGTCCGGCTTGAAAAATTCAACGACTTCTTGAAATGCTGCTGCATAGCATTCAAGCCAGGATTCATCTTCCGTGAAGGCATCCACGGGGATGTTGAAGGAATAGCCGTACCCTTTTCCTTGACCCCGTTCATTGATATTGCCTGTACCGGGAAACAAGTAGCGTCCTGTCTCATGAATAGAAAGAGTGCAGACTTCAGGGTCATCATAAAAAGACCATTGGACGCCGTCCCCATGATGGGCATCCGTATCGACATACAGGACGCGTGCACCATATTTCTTTTGTAGGTATTTAATGGCGACCGAGCTATCATTATAAATGCAAAATCCTGAAGCTTTGCCCCGAAAACCATGATGGAGCCCCCCACCAAGGTTTAGTGCATGGAGGGATTGGCCGGTCATGACGGCATCAACGGCTGTAAGGGTGCCACCAACTAGCATGGCGCTTGCTTCATGCATATTTGGAAAGATGGGGGTGTCTTCAGTACCCAGCCCATAGTTTTCAGCTTTTTCAGGAAGAAGCTTTCCTTGACCTGCCAACCTGACAGCGTTTACATAATGGTGGTCATGAACCAGTTCCAGTTCTTCGTCTGTCGCCATTCGCGGTTTGATGATTTGATCTTCACTGATGGCATGGTGTTTTTTTAGAAGGTCTAGCGTTAGTTGAAGTCGCTTTTGGTTGAATGGATGCTCGTCATTGAATTTATAGGTCAGTAATTCATCGGAATAGACGAATAGAGATTTATCAGTCATGAGAAAAACCCGGCAGACTAGGCCAAAGAACGGTATAGCCTTCTTTCTTTAAGTCTTCCACTACCGTAAACGGATTCATGGTTTGTACGCGGACAACGAGTATCTTGTGATCGGCTTCATCTTTTTCAGGATATACAAGGGTGCTCAGGATGTTTGCCTTGCGATTTTTGAAAATATGAGCAATGTCATGGAGTGTTCCCGCCTTATTGGGGATTTTGATTTCAATTTGAGAACCGGGCTGATTGACTCCCGTAAGTTCAACGAAAGAACGAAGCAAATCAGTTCCGGTTATGATGCCTACTAACCTTTTTTCCTTCAAGATGGGAAGGCAGCTTATGTTATTTTCACAAAATACGGCACCGATTTCTTCAACAAAATCGAGGGGGTGCCCAGTGATGATATCGGTCCTCATGATACTACCCAGTTGTTTTTCTAAATCTTTTTTGTATTCTTCTGTGCGGAAAATGGAAGGGGAAGCGTCCCGTATGTCACGGTCACTAACTAATCCGACGAGGTGAAAGCTGTCATCGACAATCGGAATATGGCGAATTCGTTTCTCTTTAAGGATTAAGACAGCACTATGAATTGTATCTGTTGGAGTCAATGCAATGACATCTTCATTCATTATTTTTTCAACAATCATACGTAGTTCCTCCTCTATATTTGCCTCTTTAATACATAAAACGATTCATGAAACGTAATTGGTCAAACTTTTCGATAGATTCCCTTGGCACTCTTTTTCCTATGCGTGCCATCAAGCAGTTGGCTGGATGTGAACTGATTTCCGGGTCATCCGTAGCATAATAAACCAGGCCACCAGCACTCATCATTTTTTCCATGACTTTTCGATAGTCCCAAACATTCAAACCTGTACCCCTTAAATCCCAATGCCAATAATATTCAGTCGTGATGATAATGAAATCTTCTACCGAATCATCCTCTGTAGACAGACGAACTAAATTCTTTCCCACAGCTGCACCGCGATATTTAGGAATGACTTCAATCGCACCCAGCTCAATCAGGTCATCCATCTTGATTTCTGACCAGCGCTCTAATGGATCGGGGTATAGATATGTTACATAACCAACGATGGTCTGTTCCTCTCGGGCTATAAAGATCCGTCCCTCTGGAAGATCGGCAATTTCAATCAATGCCTTATGCTGTAAAGCGGGAGGACGAAAGGCGACCAAGTCATCATGAAACTCGTAAGCGGCCATCATTTCACCGGTAAGAGGCCCTTCAATGAGGAGTGTTCCGCTTGATGTTTGAAGTTCCTTTGTATAATAGGTCTTGCTATATTCCATTCCTTCACCGCCCTAGTAAAATAGTAATCTTGTATACTCATCCAAACAAATGGAATTCTTACCTGAATTATACATAAAAATATGTGGCAAGATTTTAAAAACTCCTTTTATATTTGAACCTTTTGTTACAGTTATCTCTAAAGCCTGAATTGTAAAAGTACAATTCAGACTAACTATACCAAGAATCATCCTGATTTATCAAAAAATACAAGAAATATTTTCCTCAATTCATTTAAAAGGTAAGTATTTTAAAAATTGAGAAAAATACCTTTTTGTTCTATAATAAAAGGCATATAGCAAAATGAAGGGGGATTTTTGTATGAACTTGAAAGCGCTGCCAGTAGTGGAGGGTAAGTATAATTTAGTAAATTACGACGAAAAGTACAAGCAATTTGACTGGTCTGAAACGGAAAAGGAATTCTCCTGGTCTGAAACGGGAAAAGTGAACTTGGCTTATGAAGCGATTGACCGACATGCTGAAACCTACAGAGAAAACAAAATTGCCCTTTATTTTAAAGATGAAAAGAGAAATGAAAAGTATACCTTTAAGGAAATGAAAGAATATTCAAACCAGGCGGCAAATGTGCTCCAAAACATTGCTAATGTAGAAAAGGGCGACCGCGTTTTCATTTTCATGCCTCGGTCTCCGGAACTTTATTTCTCGTTACTCGGTGCCATTAAGACTGGAGCTGTCGTCGGCCCTTTATTTGAAGCGTTTATGGAAGGTGCGGTACGAGATCGTCTTGAAGACAGTGAAGCAAGCGTTTTGGTGACGACTCCCGAATTGTTGCCACGTGTGCCGGTAGACGAGCTGCGCCATTTGAAACATATTTTCCTAGTCGGAGAGAACATCGAAGAAGAAGGGAAATATTATGACTTTAATAAACAATTGAAAGAAGCAGATAAACATTTTGCAACGGTATGGGTGGACCGTGAAGATGGACTCATCCTTCATTACACATCCGGGTCTACAGGGAAGCCGAAAGGAGTGCTCCATGTACACAATGCGATGATTCAACATTATCAAACGGCAAAGTGGGTCCTTGATCTGCAGGAAGATGATGTATATTGGTGCACAGCGGATCCTGGATGGGTGACAGGGACGTCTTACGGTATCTTCGGACCGTGGCTGACTGGTACCTCGAATGTGGTCGTAGGT
Source organism: Peribacillus sp. NPDC097675 (assembly GCF_050277655.1). NCBI lineage: Bacteria > Bacillati > Bacillota > Bacilli > Caryophanales > Bacillaceae > Peribacillus > Peribacillus sp. NPDC097675. Next base: position 79,876 of record NZ_JBNNSK010000016.1, read on the forward strand.
GGACGTTTCAAGCCGGAATCCTGGTACAAGACCCTAGAGGAATTTGGAGTTACCGTCTGGTATAGTGCACCGACTGCCTTCAGGATGTTGATGGGTGCAGGTGACGAGATCGTCAAACGTTTCGATTTACAGTCACTTCGTCATGTCTTGAGCGTTGGTGAACCTTTGAATCCGGAAGTAGTACGGTGGGGAATGAAAGTATTCGATCGCCGTATACATGATACTTGGTGGATGACGGAGACTGGCGCCCAACTCATCTGTAATTACCCTTGTTTGGAAATCAAACCAGGTTCGATGGGCAAACCGATTCCTGGAGTGGAAGCGGCTATCGTGGATGATCAAGGAAAGGTGCTGCCTCCGCATCGAATGGGGAACCTTGCTATTAAAAAAGGCTGGCCTTCCATGATGAAGACCATCTGGAATAATGAATCGAAATTTGAATCTTACTTTATGCCAGGTGACTGGTATGTTTCAGGGGATTCAGCTTTTATGGATGAAGAGGGGTATTTCTGGTTTCAAGGTCGTGTGGATGATGTCATTATGACGGCTGGGGAACGGGTCGGTCCATTTGAGGTGGAAAGTAAGCTACTTGAGCATCCGGCCGTTGCAGAAGCAGGTGTCATCGGAAAGCCAGATCCTGTCCGTGGCGAGATTATTAAAGCTTTTATCGCCCTTCGTGACGGATATGAGGCTAACGATGGGTTAATCGATGAAATACGCCAATTTGTTAAACTTGGTTTAGCAGCCCATGCGGCACCAAGGGAAATAGAATTCCGTGATAAGCTTCCTAAAACAAGGAGCGGTAAGATCATGCGTCGCGTCTTGAAAGCTTGGGAATTAGATTTGCCAACCGGCGATTTATCATCCATGGAAGACTAAAAAGGCATTGAATATAACAAAAAAGAGGCTACCGGAAATTTAAAATGTACCCCTTGTAAAGGACATTTTAAAAAAGCCTAGGCAACTTGTTGAAGCTGCTGTCTGTATTTTGCAGGCGGCAGCTTTTTTAAATTC